>NZ_JAIBFH010000259.1 GCF_019459675.1 Arenimonas sp. | reverse complement strand
ATTCCGGGCCAGGGCCGGGCGGCCACGCGCGACGGCGCGCCCGACGACCCGGCGCTGCGTTCGCCGCTGGGCGCGGGCTGGTCGGCCTTCGCAAGCGCCGACATCGGCCGGCTGAAGCGCCGCGACGGCGTGAACGAAGCGCCGTTCGATGGCGACACCGGTTCGCTCAGCGCGGGCCTGGACTGGGCACCCGCGGCGAACTGGCGGCTGGGCCTGGTGGCCAACCACGCGCGCGACGACCTGGACTTCGTGCTGTCGGACGGCAGCCTGCGCACGCGCTTCACCGGACTGATGGCGCTGGGCGGCTGGAACCTGGGCGACACGGTTTCCGTGGACGGCTATGCCGGCCGGCTGCAGGGCGACTACCGCGTGCGCCGCGCCATCGACTATTCCCTGGCCAGCGGCGTTGCCGTCGCCAGCGTCGCCAGTGCGTCCACCGACGCCCAACGCACGCTGGCCGGACTGGGCGTGACCTGGTCGCTGCCGGCGGGCGCCTGGGAATGGCAGCTGGGCGCAGGCGTGGACTGGCAGAGCACCGAACTGGATGCGTACACCGAAACCGGCGGCTCAGGACTCGCCCTTTCGCTGCCTTCGCGCACCGTGGTCAGCCGTCGCGGTCGGCTGGACGCTGCGCTGGCGCGCACCTTCTCGCAGGAATGGGGCATCTGGCAGCCGACGCTGCGCCTGGGCTGGCGCCACGAATACGCCAATCCCTCCCGGCCGATCGGCGTGCGCTTCGTGGACGACCTCGGCGCCACCACGGTGCGCTTTGATACCGACGACGCCGACCGCAGCTGGGCCGAGGCCGGCCTGGGGGCTGTGTTCGTGTTCACCGGCGGGCATTCGGCCTTCTTTGAACTGCGCCAGCGCCTGGGCCACGACTTCCTGCAGGAACGGCTGCTTTCCGTGGGCTGGCGCATGGAGCTGCCGTGAACGGGCTTTACCGACCGGTTCACGCCCGCCGGGTATAATCGCCGTCCTCAGGGCCCGACGGGCCTCGCCGGACGCAGACATGGCACAGCAGATGATGAAGGCGCTGGTGAAGCGCCACGCGGAAAAGGGCATCTGGATGGAACAGGTGCCGGTGCCCGCGCCGGGCCCCAACGAAGTGCTGATAAAGCTCGAGAAAACCGCCATCTGCGGCACCGACCTGCACATCTACAAGTGGGACGAGTGGAGCCAGCGCACGATCAAGCCGGGCCTGGTGATCGGCCATGAGTTCGTGGGCCGCGTGGTGGAAATGGGCCCCGGCGTCACCGGCTACCAGATCGGCGACCGCGTGTCGGCCGAAGGCCATATCGTCTGCGGCCACTGCCGCAATTGCCGAGCCGGACGCCAGCACCTGTGCCCGAACACGGTGGGCATCGGCGTCAACCGCAACGGCGCCTTCGCCGAATACATGGTGATGCCGTCGTCGAACCTGTGGCCGATCCCCGACTCGATTTCTTCCGAGCTGGCCGCCTTCTTCGATCCCTACGGCAACGCCACGCACTGCGCGCTGGAGTTCGACGTGGTGGGCGAAGACGTGCTGATCACCGGCGCCGGCCCGATCGGCATCATTGCCGCGGGCATCTGCAAGCACATCGGTGCGCGCAACGTGGTGGTGACCGACGTCAACGACTACCGCCTGAAGCTGGCCGCCGACATGGGCGCCACGCGCGTGGTGAACGTGTCCAAGCAGTCGCTCAAGGACACGATGGCCGAGCTGCACATGGAAGGCTTCGACGTGGCGCTGGAGATGAGCGGCAACCCGCACGCCTTCAACGACATGCTCGATTCGATGTACCACGGCGGCAAGATCGCCCTGCTGGGCATCCTGCCCAACGGCGCCGGCATCAACTGGGACAAGGTGATCTTCAAGGGCCTGACCATGCACGGCATCTACGGCCGGAAGATGTACGAGACCTGGTACAAGATGACGCAGCTGGTGCAGTCGGGCTTCCCGCTGCAGAAGGTGCTCACGCACCAGATCCAGATCGACGACTTCCAGAAGGGCTTCGAGCTGATGGAGACCGGGCAGTGCGGCAAGGTCGTCTGCAGCTGGAGCTGACCCACCCCGCCGCATCCACGCTCCGGACCTGGTCGCGCCGCGCACTGATGGTGGCGGGGCTGCTGGCGCTTGCCCTGGCCAACGGCGCGCGCGCCGAACGCGAACCGGTGCTGGACGCCGCCGACCTGGTGGACGCGTCGCTGCTGTCGGGCCCCGGCTGGCGGGTGGAGCCGCGGGTGCAGGTGCGCGGCTACCAGGCGCGCTTCGTGGTGCGCACCGACTGGGGCGTGCTGGAAGCCGGCAGCGTGGACCTGCTGGCCCTGCGCGTGGCGGAAATGCCGGCGGTGGAGGCCCTGCACCGCACGGGCGTGACCCAGGTGCTGGTGGAGTCGGTGGCCGACAGGTTCGGCGAACCCGTCAGCGCGGTGACCGCCATCGGCAGCGAGCCGATGCGCACCGGCAAAGGCCTGCCCAACGGCGTGGCGCGCTACTTCGGCGAACGCTGGGAGCGGCTGCGCAGCGGCACGCGCCGCATCGCCGACCGCAGCCACCGGCTGGTGATGCAGGACGGTTCGCCCTACGACAATCCGACCGGTCCGATGGCCGATGCCGGCACCGACGCCCCAGCACCCAAGCGCGGTTTCTGGCAGCGCCGGGGCCGCGAACTGGGCCGCCTGGCCAAGCAGGAAATCGGCGTGAACGCCGCGCGCCAGTCGCTGGCCGCGCGCCTGGCGCTGGATCCGAACACGCGCAATCCGCTGATCGTGCCGCGCCTGGACGCACTGGCCTGGGCCGAAACCACCGGCCGCCTGGCCACCGGCGAGGCGCTGGGGCTGCTGGGCGGCCCGGCGGGCGAAGTGCTGTCGCGCGCCATCCAGGTCAATCGCCTGGTGCTGCAGGAGCCGCCCGAGCGGCTGCGCGTGCGTAACCACGACATCCTTGCCAACTACTGCGCCGACCAGCTGCTGCTGCGCGGCTTCATCGCCGACAGCGCCTATTCGCCGACGCTGCAGCTGCAGTTCACCGACCTGTACGTGCAGCTGGCGCCGGCCGGCGGCTGCGAAGCGCTGCTGGAAACAGCGCTGATGGCCGCGGACGAGGCGCAGGCGCGCTTCGTGGTGAACGCGCTGCGGCTGACGCTGCACGCGCTGGGCGAGCAGTCGCGCGGCGGAAAGTTCGTGCCGCAGGGCGCACTGCTGGCGTATGAAACCGCCGACGGTGAGTTCGTGCTGCCGCTGGCGGTGGACTGGCTGGCCTGGACCCCGCAGATCCGGCGCTGGTTCGACATGCCCACCGTGGGCAATCGCCCGCGCCGCACGCTGCTGGTGGCCGGCGCCATCAGCCCCCGGGCCGAGAGTGAACTCACCGAGCGCGGCTGGAGCCTGGTGCAGCGCCCGCCCTACCCCGGCGCACCGCCGTACCGGCGCATGCTGAGTTTCGGCCCCGAGCCGGCGGCTTCGGCTGCAGTCAGCGCGGAATAAAAAAGGGCGCCCGAAGGCGCCCTTTTCTTTGTTGCACGCTGGCTGGATCAGCCGCCGATCGAGAAGCTCAGCACGAAGCGGTTGCCGGCGGTGTCGCCGAAGTTGTCGTCGCCGTTCGCGTCGGTACCGTAGAAGCCCAGCGCCGCGTTGACGAAGCCGAAGTCGCGGTTAACGGCCACCGTCCAATCGGTGTAGTCGGCGAAGCCGGTGCTGCTGTCGAAGGTGCTGCGGCCCAGGCCGACGTCCAGGCCCACGCCCGCGCCCAGCGCCCAGCTGCCGCCCACGCCGTAGTAGAAGCCGTCTTCGCCGAGGTTGTAGACGTCGTTGGTGTAGCCGAAGGTGAAGCTGTAGGTTTCGTCGTAGGCCAGCGTGGAGATGAACTCGTTGTAGTCGCCGTCGCCGAAGCCGTCCTGCTCGCCCAGGTAGTTGTAGCGGTTGAGCATCAGGTCGAGGTTCCAGGTCTCGGACAGGTCGGTGTTCCAGCCGATGTAGGTGTCGACCTCGACGTCCGGGCCGCCGGCGCCGAAATCAACGTTCGAAGCCCAGACGCCCACGTAGAAACCACTGTCGAAATTGAGGTCGGCGCCCAGCTGCAGGGCGGCCTCTTCGTCGGTCTGGGAAACGCCGCGGAAGACGTAGTCGCTGGCGATGGCGGCGTTCCAGCTGTAGATGGACGCCTCTTCCTCGGCGGCCGCTTCTTCCTCGATGACCGCCTCGTCCTGCGCGAAGGCGGTGAGGGGCAGCGCGAACAGCGCGGCGGCGAGGGCAAGGGAAAGCGGGGTGCTGGTCTTCATCGGGAGTTCCTCGTCGTTGGGCAATGGGGTGTGGCTGTAGTTTTTTTGACCGCTGGTCCCGTCCGTTTCGAATTCCCGGCCGAGTGTTGAAAATAATAGCCGCTTTTCGCGGGTGCCCGCAGGATAAACCATGGTGCGTCGCAGCATCCCAGCCGCTTCCGGAACCTGACCTGTGGGCGCATGAACCCGGATAATGGCGGCCACCCCCACGCACCGAGCCCGCCCGCCATGTCCGATACAGCCCACCCCCGCTACGCCGCCGAACTGGAGGCCATCCGCGCCCAGGGCCTGTTCAAGGCCGAACGCATCATCACCGGTCCCCAGTCCGCGCAGATCGAGCTGGCCGACGGCCGCACGGTGCTCAACTTCTGCGCCAACAACTACCTGGGCCTGGCCGACCACCCCGACGTGATCCAGGCCGCCAAGGACGCGCTGGACAGCCACGGCTTTGGCATGGCCTCGGTGCGCTTCATCTGCGGCACGCAAGACCTGCACAAGCAGTTGGAAGCCAGGATCGCCGATTTCCTCGGCACCCAGGACAGCATCCTGTATGCCGCCTGCTTCGATGCTAACGGCGGACTGTTCGAGCCTTTACTCGGCGAAGAAGACGCCATCATCTCGGACGCCCTCAACCACGCGTCGATCATCGACGGCGTGCGCCTGTGCAAGGCCAAGCGCTACCGCTACGCCAACGCCGACATGGCCGACCTGGAAAAGCAGCTGCAGCAGGCCCAGGCCGACGGCGCGCGCACGATCATGATCACCAGCGACGGCGTGTTTTCGATGGACGGCTCGGTCGCCCCGTTGGACGAACTGACGACGCTGGCGCGCAAGTACGGCGCGCTGGTGCACATCGACGAATGCCATGCCACCGGTTTCCTGGGCGCCACGGGCCGCGGCAGCGCCGAGGTCAAGGGCGTGATGGACCGGATCGACATCTTCACCGGCACGCTGGGCAAGGCCCTGGGCGGCGCGCTGGGCGGTTTCACCGCCGGCCCGCGCGACGTGATCGAACTGCTGCGCCAGCGTTCGCGCCCCTACCTGTTCTCCAACTCGCTGCCGCCGCACGTGGTGGCCGCGGGCATCCAGGTGTTCGACATGCTGGCCGCCGCCGACGCCCTGCGCGCACAGCTGGCGACCAACACCCGCTACTTCCGCGAACGCATGACCGCCGCCGGTTTCGACCTCAAGCCCGGCGACCACCCGATCTGCCCGGTGATGCTGTACGACGCGCCGCTGGCGCAGAAGTTCGCCAGCCGGCTGCTGGAGGAAGGCATCTACGCCATCGGCTTCTTCTTCCCGGTGGTGGCCAAGGGCCAGGCCCGCATCCGCACGCAGATGTCGGCCGCGCACACCCGCGAACACCTCGACCGCGCCATCGCCGCCTTCACCAAGGTCGGCCTGGAGCTGGGCGTGATCAAGGCCTAGGGGCGAAGGCGCGCCAGGCTCACGGCGTCGACGAAAGCGCCGTCGCGGTAGGCGAAGTCGCGGTGCCGGCCTTCTTCCGCGAAACCATGGCGCGTGTAGAGCGCGATGCCGGCGGCATTGTCGGCATACACCTGCAGTTCGATGCGATGCAGCTGCAGCCAGCGGTCGGCCAGGTCCAGCGCGGCACCCAGCAGCGCGGTGCCGACGCCGCGCCCCTGCCAGTCGTCGCGCACGCCCATGCCGATCTCGCCCACGTGCCGGCGGCGCGGGTTGCTGCCGGCGTACAGACCCAGTTGGCCGACTACGTCGTCCCCGGCACAGGCCAGCAGCAGGTGCGCGTTCGGGTCGACCGCCTGCAGCCGCTGGCGCCACAGGTCCAGCGACGGGAACGGCAGCTGCAGCGTGCCTGCCTGGGCCCGCGGCCCGGCATAGATGGCCTGGACGGCGGCAAAATCGTCGGGCTCGGCGCGACGCACCGTGTACGGCTGGGTCATGGCTTCGACAGGGAGCTACGGAGGCGAAGCCCAATGTTTGCGCATCCGTGAGCGGGCGCCAAGTCCCTTTGGCGAGGTCGAACAGCGGGACTTGATCCATTCGCGGTCACTGCCGAGGGTGGACACCGGGGGCCGGGTCCAATTCGACCCGATTCCTTCCGCCCTGTTTCGCCCTGTAGAGGGCACGATCGGCCCGGGCGACGAGCTCGGGTCCGGCATCGCCGTCGCCCGCTGCAAGTACCGCGACACCGATGGAGACGGTGACCCGCCCCCCGGGCGCGCCCTCGTTGGGCAGGTTCATTGCTTCCACCGCCTCACGCAGTCGCTCGGCGCCCTGTGCGGCTTCATGGGCGCTGGTGGACAGGTAGATCAGGGCGAACTCTTCGCCGCCGAATCGAGTCGCCGTGTCCTCGCCCATGCGGATGGTGGCGCCAATGACGGCGGCAACGCGCCGCAGGTAGTCGTCGCCGACCGGATGCCCGTAGCGGTCGTTGATCGCCTTGAAATGATCGATGTCCAGGATAAGCAGGGACATGGGGACGGCCAGGCGACGACTGAGCGCCATGGTGCGCTTGAGCTCCAGTTCGAACCGGCGGCGGTTTCCCAATTGCGTCAGCTCGTCCACTTCGGCCAGGCGCCTGAACGAATCACGGACGTCCATCAGTTCCCGGTTGGCACGCTGCAGCGCCTGCGTGCGTTCGGCCACGGCCAGCTCGAGCCGCCGGCCGTCCTCGATCACTGCCCGGTGGCGCCGGCGCGAGCGCAGGCCGGCCAGAGACGCGCGCTCCAGCCAACCGAGGATGGCCCCTCGAATCATGGCCGACGCCGCGGCGCCAACTTCGAGGCGAAGCAGTTCCCGCTCGGGACCCAGGCCCGTCACGGGTGCCAGCGCGCGGCACAGCAAACGGTAGCTGCCCGTCGGCAGGGACGTGTAGCTTGCCTGGCCGCGGGTGTCGGGCTGTGACCAGTCGTGGTCGAAGCCCACCAGCTTGAACTGGTAGCGCACTTTGTCGGATTCGACGAACCAGGCGCAGTAAGCCCTCGCTTGCAGGGACCAACGTCCAGGCGCCATGTGGTAAACGCCGGCTGCCTCCACCGGTTCGCCTCCCGTCCACGCAACGTCCAGCAGCTTGCACACGGGCGGACTGAAACCTTCCAACAAGGCCATGTCGACCCGGACCAGGCCGCCAGTCAGGCCACAAAGCAGGGCGCTCTCGCCATCGTTGACCAAAGTGCGGTTGTTGGTGAACTCCCAGTCCCGCACGGCGAGCATTGACTCGATCCGCTGGACCTCTTGCCCCGATTCGGCGTCCACCACCATCAGGCCCGCGGACGTACCCACGGCCAGCTTGCTTGCGTCCAGCCAGACAAGCGTCCAACCAGCAACCTGCGGGCAGGACCGCAGGATGCGCTGGCTTCCATCGCGCTCGACAAGAATGACGTGGTTGTTCTCGATAACCGCCAGCCGGCCATCGGTCCCGACGGCGATGGCGTAGGCGTTGCCATCGGCATGCAGCAGGCCCGTCGACATCGACTCCGGGGTACCGGATCCGCGGACGCGCCACAGGCCCCTGCCGAGGGTACCGCCCCATGCGCCACCCTCACCGTCCGGCACCAGCGCGTAGACGTAACCGAGCGGATGCCCCTGGGCGTCGTTCATCGCCCGGCAGCAACCCCTTTCCAAAGACGCCAGGCCGCGAAGCGTGCCTACCAGGATGGCGTCTCCCAGCGGCATCAGGGTGCGATTGGGCGCCCCCACCACTGGGTCGTCGGCACACACGCGCTCGAACCCTCCCCCGGGCGGCGCCAGGAAGAGACCCGCTTCGGTCGCTGCCCAGGTGCCCTGACCATCGCGCAACGTGTCCCAGAAGATGGTCTCGTGCTGGATCGGCGGTCCGGCGATGACCCCGCGCCCTTCCCCCGCTCCGCCGCCGGGCAACTCAACCAGCGACCTTTCGCCCCCGACGAGCAGACCGCCGTCACTCTGGCGCCGGATCGAGTAGACCCCGTCCCGGCTGCCGATGTCGATTCGCTGTATGGCGCGGCGCAGGCAACTCAACTTCGCCAATCCGCGGGTGTTGGTGGATATCCAGACGTTGCCCAGGCCGTCAACGCTGACGTCGTTGATGGGGCTTTCACACTGGACGCGCTCGGCCTGCCGATACCCGTCCATCGCCAGCGCGAAGCAATACAGGCTGCGCCCGAATGCCACCCATACTGCTTCTCCCGCCCGGGAGACGGCGGTCACCCTCGGGTCGCCCTCAGTGGGCTTGAGCAGTCCAGATACGCGTCCGGTCAAGGTGTCCAGCACGACCAGTCCCTGGTTCGTGCCCACCAGCAGTTGATTGGCCTGGCCGGCCCGAACTCGGGTGGGCGCCATGCCGTCCAGCGCACCAGAGGCAAGCCTCCACCAACTCCTGCCATCGCTCTCGACCAGGCCCACCGTCGCCGAGGCCGCCACCACCCGTCCGGACTTGGTCTCCACCACTTCGTGGACGAAACCGACGTCCGCCTCGAAGACCACGTCCACCCGGCCGCCGTCGACACTGGCTTCCACGGCAATAAGCCCACCCGCAGTGCCGAGCCAGCGCCTGGTCGACTGGCAGACGATGCTCTGGCACAGCCCGAAGTTCCAGCCTTGGGGCCCGGGCCGAACGCCAGAAGCGAGGCCGGGCCCTATCCGCTCAATCCCGAGGTCGGTGCCGATCCAGACCTCGCCATCGGGCGCCACGCAAACCGCGCGCAGCCCGCTGCATTCCAGGCCGTTGCGCCGGTCCCAGTGACGCGTGTGGCTGCCATCGAAGCAACTGAGGCCAACAGGCGAGGCGAGCCAGATCCTCCCTTCGAGGTCGGTAGCATGGCGATGCACTTGGTTCGAGCCCAGCCCGGTGGACGAGTCGAGTACGTAATCCACGAAGCCCGGCTCGGCCGGCAGGCGGACGGTGCTCTCGTCGGTTCTGCTCACTCGTGTGTGTCTGGGGAAGTGAGGCGCGATGGCATCGGCATGGCTGAAATTGGGCCTTCACATATGAGCCAGCCCAGTGTACTCATCAAACACGGCACCCGGGTGCGATGCAGGCACGGGGTCACCGGGCCGCCGGCGCCAGGCCTGCAACTTCCTGGGGGGTGAGGCGACGCCACTGGCCCTTGACCAGTTCGCCCAGCGCCAGCGGGCCGATGGACACGCGCACCAGCCGCAGCACGCCCAGCCCATTGGCGGCCAGCAGCCGGCGGATCTGCCGGTTGCGGCCCTCGCCGAGCACGATCTCCAGCCACGCGTTGCGCGTGCCGGTGCGCAGCAGCGTGGCCGACTTCGCGGCCAGGCGCTCGCCGTCCTCCACCACGCCCTCGAGAAGGCGGGCCAGCAGGGCGGCATCGGGGATGGCGTCCACCTGCACGCGATAAGTCTTGTCGGGGCCGGTGTCGGGGTCGGTGATGGCGGCGGCCCAGGCCGGGTCGTTGCTCAGCAGCAGCAGGCCCTCGCTGGCCTGGTCCAGCCGGCCCACGGGCGCCAGCCAGGGCAGCCCGGCGTCGGCGAAGCAGGCGTAGACGGTGTCACGGCCCTTCTCGTCGCTGGCGGTGGTCACCAGGCCCCGCGGCTTGTTCAACGCCAGGTACAGGCGCTGCGCCGCGGCGATGTCGCGGCCGTCCACCGCCACCCGGTCCACCCCGCTGCGCACCGGATGCTCGGGGTCGCGCACCACGCGCGCATTTACGGCCACGCGCCCCTGGGGGGGG
>NZ_JAIBFH010000212.1 GCF_019459675.1 Arenimonas sp. | reverse complement strand
TTGGGGGGGGGGGGGGGGGGGGTTGGGGGGGGGGGGGGGGGGGGGGCGGGGGGGCGGGCGGCGCGGGGGGCGGGGCCGCCCCCCGGGCCGCGCTTGCGCCGCGGCTTCCGCCGTGGCCTGGATCCGCTGGAACAGCGACCCCGGCGCAGGCGGGGCGGGCAGTTTGCCCGCCAGGCGCGCAACCAGCCGGTCGAGCATCGGCGAGCCCTGGGCCTCCCACTGCCGCCGCACTTCGGGTGACAGCTTGGCCAGGCCCGCCTCCACTTTCTGGCGGATCTCCGGCGGCAGGCTCGCCAAGTCCAGTTTTTTGTTCATCACGGCGTCCTACGGGGTGGGCTCGGGCCACCATATCCTGTGCCAAACCTCGGGCAGGCGTCGAATCGCGTCCGTCGGCCAGTCGGCTTGGGTCGGCGGCACCGCGCGCCAGCCCTCGCCGTCGCGCTGGGCCACAGTAAACCGGAAGGTGAAGTCGGGCTCCAGGCCCATGCGCAGGTCCGACAGCATCAGCTGCCCATCCACTTCCCGCGCCGACATGAACCCGTGGTTGAACCAGCGCAGCCGCGCCACGGCCGGGAATCGGCGCACCGCCGCCATGGCCTGCACGTCAAATGTCTGTGGGTACAACCGCATCGGGCCGTCGTCCGCCACCAGCGAATACTGGCCCGACACGTAGCCGTCGGGCGTCATCGCCACCACTTGCCACAGCAGGGTGTTGAACGGCGTGGGCACCGAGAAGCGCGGCGCGTCCTGCAGCCCCATCGCCGCCAGCGCCTGGTCGGCCGCGCGGTCCACCTGCGCCTTGGCCGCGAACGACCAGCCCAGGTAGGCCGTGCTCAGCGCCAGCCCCAGGGCCAGCGCTCGCCGCGCCCCGGGGGAATCGCGCCAGCGCCAGGCCAGCACGCAGGCCAGCAGCAGCGGCAGGGTGTAGGCCAGGTCAATGATGAACAGCGTGGACCACATCGTTGGCGACACCGGTATCGGCCACCACAGCTGCGTGCCGTAGACCGTCAGCGCGTCCAGCAGCGGGTGCGTCACCAGCACCAGCTGGATGGCCCAGAACCAGCGCACCGGCGATTCCGCCACGCGGCCACCGAGGCGTTTGAACGCCGCCCATATCAAGGCCGCCAGCGGCACCAGCACGAACAGCGAATGCGAAGGCCCGCGGTGCCAGGTCATGCTGTCCACCGGGTCCAGCCCCAGCGGCAGCAGCACCAGCGAGTCCAGGTCGGGCAACGTGCCCAGCGCCGCGCCGGCCAGCAGGGCGGCGCGGCGCTGCTGCGGCGGGGCGATGGCGGCGGCAAGGGCGCCGCCCAATACGATCTGCGTCAGGGAGTCCATGGCGCCATGCTAGCCGCCCCGGTGGTTTGGACGGCGTGACTGCCTCAGGCCGCGAACGCGAGCCGCAGCGGCGGGCGGCGCGGCTCCAGGCGCTTCAGCACGGCGCCATCGTGGCCCAGCAGGCACAGCCCGCCCTCGGCGTCCTCGGCCAGGGCCGTCAGGCTTTCCACCCAGTCGCCGTCGTTGGCGTACACCAGGCCGTCCACCTCGCGCAGGTCGGCACGGTGGATGTGGCCGCAGACGATGCCGTCCAGGCCGCGCCGGCGCGCATCGGCCAGGCCTGCGTTGACGAAGCGCTGGATGTATCGCTCGGCCGCGCCGCTGCGGCGCTTGAGGAAGTCGGCCAGCGACCAGTAGCGCAGTCCCAGGCGCCGGCGCGCGAAGTTGGTCATCCGGTTGCCGGCGAGGATATGGTCGTACAGCCAGTCGCCCAGGTGTTCCTGGAAGCCGCCGAAGTGCGTCACGGCGTCATAGTCGTCGCCGTGCGCCACCAGCAGGCGGCGTCCGTCGGCCAGCTGGTGGATGGCGCGGCGGCGCACCTGCATGTAAGGCAGCATCAGGCCGCAGAAGCGGCGTATCGGTCGGTCGTGGTTGCCCGGCACGTAGATGATCTCGGTGCCCGCGCGCACCAGCTCATGCAGGCATTCGACCACGCGGTGCTGGCCGTGGCCCCAGGCCGCGCGGCGCTGCGCCATCCACCACAGGTCCACGATGTCGCCGACCAGGTACAGGCGACGCGTGTCCAGCCCGTCCAGGAAATCGGCCAGCTCGGCCGCGTGGCAGTTCTTCGAACCCAGGTGCACGTCCGACACGAACACCGCGCGCTGCCTCGGCCGCTTGGCGTGCGCGCTCATGCGGCCTCCGGGCGGGCCAGCAAGGCATTCACCTGTTCCGGCCTCGACAGCCGGCGGAAGCCGCGCAGCAGCGGCCGCGCCCGACGCGCGCGCGCGCCCTGGAACCAGGCCGGGAGGCATGGCTGCACGCGGCGCTGCAGTTCGATCATGGCGTGGGCCTGTGCGGGCGACCGCGTCAGGTTAGTGGCGGCGGCTGACAGGGCGGTTAAGCGCAGGCGTCAGCCGCGTGACAGCGGCGGCTTAACAAACGGGCAACGGCTGCGGGCGCAGGATGCACCCCGGGTCCCGCCCGTGTATGATGCCCGCCCTCACCCATCCTTTCATCGCAATCAAAGGATATAAGCCACGATGTCCAGCTACCTCTTCACCTCCGAGTCGGTTTCCGAAGGCCACCCGGACAAGCTCGCCGACCAGATTTCCGATGCCGTGCTCGACGCGATCCTCACCCAGGACAAGCGCGCCCGCGTCGCCTGCGAGACGCTGGTGAAGACCGGCGCCGCCATCGTGGCCGGCGAAGTCACCACCAGCGCCTGGGTGGACATCGAAGAGCTGACCCGCAAGGTCATCAACGACATCGGCTACAACAATTCCAGCGTCGGCTTCGACGGCCACACCTGCGCCATCATCAACATGCTGGGCAAGCAGTCGCCCGACATCGCCGCCGGCGTGGACGGCAGCAAGAAGAAGGCCAAGAAGCCGGAGGAACAGGGCGCGGGCGACCAGGGCCTGATGTTCGGCTATGCCTGCAACGAGGCGCCGGAATTCATGCCGGCCCCGATCTATTATTCGCATCGCCTGGTGGAACAGCAGGCCAAGGTGCGCAAGTCCGGCAAGCTCAAGTGGCTGCGCCCGGACGCCAAGTCGCAGGTGACCCTGCGCTACGACGGCAACAAGATCGTCGGCCTGGACGCCGTGGTGCTGTCCACCCAGCACGACCCGGGCATCAAGCAGAAAGACCTGGTGGAAGCCGTGTACGAGCACGTGCTCAAGCCCGTGCTGCCCAAGGAATGGCTGAAGGTGCTGCCGAAGTCGAAGATCCACATCAACCCGACCGGCATCTTCGTGATCGGCGGCCCGGTGGGCGACTGCGGCCTGACCGGCCGCAAGATCATCGTTGACACCTACGGCGGCATGGCCCGCCACGGTGGCGGCGCGTTCTCGGGCAAGGACCCGTCCAAGGTCGACCGTTCGGCCGCCTACGCCGCGCGCTACGTGGCCAAGAACATCGTGGCCGCCGGCCTGGCCGACAAGTGCGAAGTGCAGGTTTCCTACGCCATTGGCGTGGCCGAGCCGACCTCCATCTCGGTCACCACCTTCGGCACCGGCAAGATCAGCGACGACAAGATCGAGAAGCTGATCCGCGCCCACTTCGACCTGCGCCCGTACGGCATCACCAAGATGCTGGACCTGCTGCACCCGATCTACCAGCAGACGGCGGCCTACGGCCACTTCGGCCGCAAGCCCAAGGAAATGACCTACACCGACGGCGCCGGCAAGAAGCACACCGCCACCGCGTTCTCGTGGGAAAAGACCGACCGCGCAGAAGCGCTGCGCAAGGACGCCGGCCTCAAGAAGTAATCCCCCGGTGCAGCAGGGCCTTCAAGCCCGACGCCCTTGTGGGCGGGACTTCAGTCCCGAGCGCTCCACCCGAACGGG
>NZ_JAIBFH010000254.1 GCF_019459675.1 Arenimonas sp. | reverse complement strand
GTGTATGCTTCGGTGGGCGCGGCGCTGCTGCACCGGGCCATCGGCGACAGACTGACGTGCGTGTTCGGGGACACGGGCCTGCTGCGTTGGCAGGAAGGCGACCAGGTGATGGCCATGTTCGCCGCCGAGGCCGCCAACGGCGGCATGGGCATCAAGGTCATCCGGGTCAATGCCGCCGACCGCTACTTCAATGCGCTCGCCGGCGTCAGCGACCCGGAAGCCAAGCGCAAGATCATCGGCCGGCTGTTCGTGGAGATCTTCGACGAGGAGTCGTCCAAGCTGAGCAACGTCAAGTGGCTGGCGCAGGGCACCATCTACCCGGACGTGATCGAGTCGGCCGGCAGCAAGACCGGCAAGGCCCACGTCATCAAGAGCCACCACAACGTCGGCGGCCTGCCCGAACACATGAAGCTGGGCCTGGTGGAGCCGCTGCGCGAGCTGTTCAAGGACGAGGTGCGGCGCATCGGCGTCGAGCTGGGCCTGCCGCGCGCCATGGTCTACCGCCATCCGTTCCCGGGCCCGGGCCTGGGCGTGCGGATCCTGGGCGAGGTGAAGCGCGAGTACGCCGAGCTGCTGGCCAAGGCCGACGCCATTTTCATCGACGAACTGCGCAAATCGGGCTGGTACGACAAGACCAGCCAGGCCTTCGCGGTGTTCCTGCCGGTGAAGTCGGTGGGCGTGGTGGGCGACGCCCGCGCCTACGAATGGGTGATCGCGCTGCGCGCGGTGGAGACCGTCGACTTCATGACGGCGCACTGGGCGCACCTGCCCTACACGCTTCTTGACGACTGCTCTCGCCGTATAATCAATGAGTTGCGCGGTGTTTCTCGTGTAGTTTATGACATCAGCGGCAAGCCTCCCGCCACCATCGAGTGGGAGTAGGGCGCCAAACGCGGGCACGTCATGAACAGTGAACACAGCGACCAGGAATGGATGCGCCAGGCGCTGGCCCTGGCCGACCGTGCCGAGCGCGAGGATGGCGAAGTGCCGGTGGCCGCGCTGGTGCTGGGACCGTCGGGGGAGCTGCTGGCGGAAGGCAGCAACCTCAACATCAGCAGCCATGACCCCAGCGCCCACGCCGAAATCGTCGCCCTGCGCCGCGCGGGGGCTGCGCTGGGCAACCACCGCCTTCTGGGCTGCACGCTTTACGTCACGCTCGAGCCCTGCGCGATGTGCGCGATGGCGATGGTGCACGCCCGCATCGCCCGGGTGGTGTACGGGGCCAGCGACCCCAAGACCGGCGCCGCCGGCAGCGTGTTTGATCTGTTGGCCGACCCGCGCCACAACCACCGGGTGCAGGTGACGGGTGGCGTGCTGGCCGCCGAGGCCAGCGAGCGGCTGACGGCCTATTTCCGCCGCAAGCGGGGCAAGCCGGGCTGAGCCGCCGCGCGGCTCACCGGCGGCGGCGCGCCAGCTCGATGTCGAGCTCGTGGTCGAACCCACGCACGGA
>NZ_JAIBFH010000253.1 GCF_019459675.1 Arenimonas sp. | reverse complement strand
CCCCCCCCACCCCCCGCCCCCGCCCGGCCACCGGGGGGCCCCCCCGCCCGCGCGCCACGCGCGGGCGCCGGGGCTGCCCAAACCGCCGCGCCCGACGCTGGCCGCCGGCATGGGCGTCGTGCTGGCCGGCGTGGTGCTGGCCTTCCTGTTCTGGCCCAGGGCCAGTCCGCCTCCGGTGCCCGCGCCGGCGACCGCCAGGGTGGCGGCGCCAGTGGTGGACGTGGTGCCCTACCTGCCGGGCGATGCGCTGGACCAGCGCGTGCGGCTGGCAGGCGATTCGCCGCAGGGCGCCTGGGGCCAGCTGCTGGGCCTGTGGACGGTGCGCGCCAACGAAGCGGCGCTGGCCGATGTCGCCAACTGCCCGCCGGTACTGGCGCCGGGCCTGTTCTGCCTGCGCGGCCGCGCCAGCCTGGACAAGCTGGCGGCGCTGGGCCGGCCCACCTTGCTGCGCCTGGAAAGCAGCGAAGGGGACGCCTGGGCCTTGCTGCTGGGCGCCGACGCGGTGCGCGTGCGCCTGTGGCTGGGCGGCGGCCGTTTCGACACCGACCGGCTGGCGCTTGAACGCGCCTGGCGCGGTGACTACGCCGCAATCTGGCGCGGCCCCGCGTTCCTGGCGCCGCCGCCCGCAGCGGGCGACAGCGGCCCGGCGGTGGACTGGATCCACGACCGCCTGCGCGACCGCGCCGGCCTGGACACCCCCGACGCCGGCCCCGCCGTGCTTGATGCCGCCAGCCTGGTGGCCGTGCGCCGCGTGCAGACCGCGCACGGCCTGGTGGCCGACGGCGTGATTGGTCCGGAAACGCTGATGGCGCTGTCGTCCGGCGACAGCGACGGGCCGCGACTGCGACGGGTGCTGGACTGATGTCGATGATCCTCGAAGCCCTGCGCAAGTCCGAGGCGGAGCGGCAGCGCGGGCGCGCGCCCGGGCTGTTCGTCGAACAGCAGCTGGCGCATTCGCGCCAAAAGCGCCTGCCGGTTTGGGCCTGGGTGCTGAGCGCGCTGCTGGTGGCCGTGCTGCTGGCCTGGGCTTGGCGCGAGTGGTCGCGGCCGGCATCCGGCACGCCCAAGTCCGTCGCCGCCGCAGGCGTCGCCGGGACGGCGGCGCAGCCACCGCCCGCGCCAGTCAGCCCGCCATACGAGCCCGCGCCGTCCGATCCCGCGGCCCTGCCCTCGATCACGCTGGCGCCTCGTCCGGCACCCGCCCAGGCCCCCGCACCCGCCGCCAGCCCGGCCGCGGCCGCCCAGGTCCCCGAGCCCGCCGCCAGCCTGGCCGCGCCCGCCGCGCCGCGCCCTGAAACCATCGTCGCGCCGATCCCCGTGGCCGCACCGCCCGCGGTCACGGCCGCGCCCGAGGCGCTGCCCGGCCTCGGCGCGCTGGCGGCCGGCGAACGCGCCGCGCTGCCGCCGCTGAAGCTGAGCATGCATGTCTTCGCCGAAGATCCCGGCCAACGCTTTGTCATCCTGGACGGCCAGCGGCTGGGCCAAGGGGCGAGTCCCGCGGCCGGGGTGGTGCTGGAAGAAATCCGTCGCGATGGCTTGGTACTCTCCGTGAACGGCCAGCGACTTCTGCTGGCGCGACCGTAGGCGATCATGGTTTTCGTTTTCCTGCCCAACCGGCGCAAGCCGCAGATGCGATGGGCCACCGCCGCACTCGCCACGCTGATGGTGGCCGCCTTCATCTGGATATCGCTGTTGCCCGACGACGCGGCGTGGCGCGCCACGCTGCTGCGCTGGGGCACGCTGTCGGGCAGCGTCACCGAGTGGAGCGCGGCGATGCGCGACGAGCGCCTGCTGACGCTGGTCAGCGCGCTGTTCATCCACCAGGGGCCGGTGCACCTGGTCGGCAACCTGCTGTTCCTTTTCATCTTCGGGCTGCCGGCCGAGCGCAGCCTGGGCCCGTGGCGCTTCCTGCTGCTGTTCCTGGCCGGCGGCGCACTGGCCAACCTGGCGGCCGCGCTGCTGATGGGCACGCCGGCGCGCGTCATCATCGGCGCCAGCGGCGGCGTGTCGGCCGTGATCGGCGCCTACCTGGCGCTGTTCCCGAATGCGCGCCTGGGCGTCGTGGTGCCGCTGGGCGTGTGGCTGGAATTCATCAAGGTGCCGGCCGCGCTGCTGATCGGCCTGTGGGCGGTGCTGCAGCTGATCTTCACCTTCGTCGGGCCGAGCTTCGGCGCCGTGGCGTGGTGGGCACACCTGGCCGGTTTCGGCGTGGGGCTGCTGTACGCGCTGGTGGTGAAGCCGGCGCTGGCGCGGCGCTCGCGCGGTGGCTGAGGCCACTCGTATACTCGCGCCATGATCGTCCACGCCCGCTGCACGCCCCGCCCGACGCCGGCCAAGCCGCGCTAGCGGCGATCGCGCCTTGGCTACCGTTCCGCTGCTCGCACAGGCCCAGGCGGCGTTCCGACAGGGACGGCTGCCCGAAGCGCTGCAGCTGATAGATGCGGTGGTGAAACGCGAGCCCGGCAACGCCGATGCCTGGAACCTGGCCGGCGTGGTCTGCCACGTTCGCCGCGATCATGCGGCGGCGGCGCGCTATTTCGAACGCGCACTGGCGCTGGGCGCCGGCGCCGGCGTGCTGGTGAACCTGGGCTTCGCCCACCAGGCGCTGGGCCACACCGACCAGGCCGGGCAGGCCTATGCGCAGGCCACGCGCCGCGACCCTTCGCTGGCACTGGCCTGGCAGAAGCTGGGCGGCCTGCAGGAACACCAGGGGCAGCGCGGGGACGCGCTGGAAAGTTACCGGCGCGCCGTGGCCCTGGACCCCGGCGACCTGCGCAGCCTGGGCGACGGCCTTTACCTGCGGCGACACCTGGCCGACTGGCGGCCCGACGCGGCGCTGTCACCCGACCAGCTGCTGCAGGCCCTCGCCGCGACGCAGCGCAGCGACTTCTCGCCGCACCTGCTGCTGTCGCTGCCCGAAGCCACGGCGGCACAGCAGCGCGCCGCAGCGAACACCTTCGCGCAGTCGCAGTGGGGGCCCGTGCTGGCCCTGCCGCCGCTGGCCGCGCAGGTGCGCGAGCCGGGCGGGCGCATGCGCATTGGCTATCTGTCCGCCGATTTCTGCGAACACGCCGTGTCGTACCTGGTGAGCGACGTCCTGGCGGCGCATGACCGGGAGGCGGTGCAGGTGTTCGTGTACGCCTATCGCGCGGCGGGGGCGGACGACCCTTGGCGGCGCA
Source organism: Arenimonas sp. (assembly GCF_019459675.1). Lineage (GTDB taxonomy): Bacteria > Pseudomonadota > Gammaproteobacteria > Xanthomonadales > Xanthomonadaceae > Arenimonas. Next base: position 8,526 of record NZ_JAIBFH010000253.1, on the reverse strand, counting down.
AGGCCATCGACGCCGCGGACGTCTTCGTGGACCTGAACGCGATGGATGACGCCTCCGCCGCCGCGCGCATCCACGCCGACGGCGTGGACGTGCTGGTGGACCTGACCGGCTACACCGGCAGCGGCCGCGTGGGCATTGCTGCGCGCCGGCCGGCGCCGGTGATCGCGCAGTGGCTGGGCTACATCGGCACGCTGGGCGCGCCGCGCCTGGCCGACTACGTGATCGGTGACGCCGTGGCCACGCCGCCCGCCATGGCGGCGCATTTCAGCGAGTCCCTGGCGCTGCTGCCGCGCAGCTTCCAACCCAACGCGGGCCTGGGGCCGATTGCCGCGCCGCCCGCGCGCTCAGCGCAGGGCCTGCCCGAGCGCGGGGTGGTGTTCTGCAGCTTCAACCAGACCTACAAGTTCAACCCGCCGCTTTGGGATGACTGGTGCGAGATCCTGCGCGCCGTGCCGGGCAGCGTGCTGTGGCTGGCGCAGCCGCGCGACGCGCTGGCCGGCGGGAACCTGCGGCGCGAGGCACAGCAGCGCGGCGTGGAAGGCGACCGCATCGTGCTGGCGGGAAAACTGCCGCGCGACGAACATCTGGCGCGACTGGCGCTGGCCGACGTCGCGCTCGACACCACGCCCTACAATTCCGGCACCACCGCCAGCGACGCGCTGCGGGTGGGTGTGCCGCTGCTGGCGTTCCTGGGCGAAACCTTCGCCAGCCGAATGGCCGGCAGCCTGCTGCACGCCGCGGGCCTCGACGAATGCGTCGCCGCCGGGCGCCGCGAATGGGTGGCGATGGCGATCGCGCTGGGCAACGACGATCGCGCGCGGGCGGCGCTGCGCCAGCGCGTGCAGGCCGCCGTGCCGGCCTCGGGCCTGTTCGACCCGCCGGCGTTCGCGCGCGACCTGGAGCGACTTTTCGCCGCCATGCTGGCGCAGCGCCGCGCTGGTGAGCGCGGTACGCTGGCCATCGAAGCTTCGAAAGCACCCGGGTCCACGCCTGCTCGTATAATCGCGCCATGAACAGCCGCGTCCTCTACAAGATCACTTTCCACAACGCCGGCAAGATCTACGAGCTGTATGCGCGGCGCGTGGCGTCGAGTTCGCTGTGGGGCTTCACGGAAGTGGCCGACCTGGTGTTCGACGTGAACGAAGGCGTGGTGGTGGACCCCACCGAAGAACGCCTTCGCGACGAATTCGCCAACACCCGCGTGCTGCACCTGCCGATGCAAAGCGTGGTGCGCGTGGAGGAAGTCGACCGCAAGGCTCCCGTCAGCATCCGCGACGCCAGCACCGGCGAAAAGGTAGTCACGCCCTTCCCGATGCCGCTCAAGCCGCGATAACCCCAGGAGCTTCACCCGAACGCAGGAGTCGAGCCATGCAGGAAAAAGTCTCGGACATCGGCCAAATCGCCATCACCGTGAGTGACGTTGGCAAGGCGCTGGGTTTCTACCGCGACTGCCTGGGCCTGGACTTCCTTTTCAGCCCCTCACCGACGCTGGCCTTCGTGCAGGCCGGCGCCGTGCGCTTGATGCTGAGCACGCCGCAGGGCGCCGGAACGGTGGGCGGCAATTCCATCCTCTATTTCAAGGTTTCGGACATCGAGGCGGTGTTCGAGGCCGTGTTGGCGCGCGGCGGCACGGCCGAGCGTGCGCCGCAGCTGGCCGCGCAGATGCCCGACCATGCGCTGTGGACTGGCTTCCTGCGCGACCCGGATGGCAATCTGGTGGCGCTGATGGAGGAAAAGCGATGAAGACCGCACGCAGCGCCCGGGCCTGCGCCGGGCAGTCCGGCCATGGATGACCTGCACACACCTGCCCGTAGCGACGTGATGCGTCTGCGGCAGCGGTCCATGTGGCATGGCTTCGACTACGAACTGCTGTCGCCCTCGGGCAGCGTGCTGGGCGGATTGAGCCTGCCCACCTTCTCCCAGGCCAAGAATGCCCGGCTGGCGGTCCACCCGCCGGGTTCGAGCAAGGGCGACGTGCAGATCCGCCTGCAGGGCCAGACCTGGCTGCTGCGGCACGAGCACACGCGGCGCGGCTTCACCAACGACCTGCGCTATACGCTCGAATCGCCCGCGCACGATGTGCTGTGCAGCGCCGAGGTGACCTTCGAGTCCGGCCGGCGGCTGCCGGTGATCAGGCTGACGGCCCCCATGCACGCCGAAGTGATGCCCTCAACCTCCGCGTGGCGCAAGCGCTTCCCCATCGTCGATGCTTCCGGGAGCGCGCTGGGCGAGATTTTCGAGCCGCGGCTGTTCGCGCTGAAGTTGGAATTGGGCTTACGGCTGCCGGCGGCGTCGCTGCCGCTGCAGGCGTTCGTGCTGGCGGTGGCGCTGTTTGTCCGCCGCTGACGGCCAGGCAGGCATGACGCCCTTACCCCGCATTGGCGTGGCGGTGCTGGCGGTGCGCGACGGCCGCGTGCTGCTGGGCCGTCGGCTGGGTGCGCACGGCGCAGGCACCTGGGCGCTGCCCGGCGGCCACCTGGAGTTCGGCGAAAGCATCGAAGGCTGCGCGCAGCGCGAGCTGGCGGAAGAAACCGGCCTGCAGGCCAGCGTGTTTGCCCCCGGGCCGTTCACCAACAACGTGGCGGCCGCCAAGGGCCTGCACTACGTCACGCTGTTCATGGTGGCGCAGGACGCCAGCGGCGAAGCGCAGCGGCTGGAGCCCGACAAATGCGCGGGCTGGGAATGGTTCCCGTGGTCCGCCCTGCCCTCGCCGCTGTTCGCGCCGCTGGCGTCGCTGCAGCAGACGGGCTTTGTTCCCGAGGGGGCGCGATAGTGGCGCCACACGACCGCCTGATCAAAAGCTGGACCGCCAACGCCGCCGCGTGGACCGACGCCGTGCGCAGCGGCCGCATCGAAAGCCGTCGGCTGGCCACCGCCGCCGCCATCGAGCAGGCGCTGCTGGCGCTGAGCCCGGCGCGCGTGCTGGACGTAGGCTGCGGCGAGGGCTGGCTGTGCCGCGCCCTGGCCGCGCACGGCATCGAGGCGGTGGGGATTGATGTCTCGGCGCCGCTGGTGGAGGCGGCCCGGGCCGCGGGCGGCGGCCGCTTCGAACTGCTGCGCTACGCCGAACTGGCCGACGCCGCGCCGCGGCTGGGCCGGTTCGATGCCTTGGCCTGCAACTTCGCGCTGCTTGAATGCGACATCGTGCCAATGCTGTCGGACCTGCACCGGCTGCTTGCGCCGGGCGGCCGTCTGGTGATCCAGACCGTGCACCCCTGGAGCGCCTGCGGCGACGAACCGTATCGCGACGGCTGGCGTCTTGAGGACTTCGCCGGCATCGGGGACCAGGCCTTCCCCGAGCCCATGCCCTGGTATTTCCGCACCCTGGCAACCTGGCTGGCCGACTTGTCCCACGCCGGCTTCGTCATCGACCAGCTGCAGGAGCCCGCGCACCCGGACACCCAACGCCCGCTGTCCCTGTTGCTGGTGGCTGGCGCCGCGGATCGCTGAACGCGGCGCGTCAGCCGGCGGCTGGCGCCTTGGCCACGACGGGATTGCGGCGAGCCTTGAGCTGCAGCAGCGCGCGGGCAATGGCGTCGTCGCCCTCGATGACTTCGCCGCGGCCGATGCCGCCGGGCGTTTCGTCGTCGCCGCCCAGGTGGCCGGGCAGGTCCTGTTCCAGCGGGCCACGGCTGGCCTTGCCGCGCAGCACGATGTCGGGGCGGATGCCGCTGGCCTGGATGGACTTGCCGCTGGGCGTGTAATAGCGCGCGGTGGTGAGCTTCACCGAATCGCCGTTGTCCAGCGGCACCACCGTTTGCACCGAGCCCTTGCCGAACGTGCGGCTGCCCATCACCACCGCGCGCTTGTGGTCGCGCAGCGCGCCTGCCAGCACTTCGGCCGCGCTGGCGGTGCCGGCGTCCACCAGCACCACCACGGGCGCGCCGTCCAGGGCGTCACCGGCCTTGGCATAGAAGCTGGCGTTGGAATACGGCAGTCGCCCCTTGGTGCGCACGATCAGGCCTTGGTCGAGCAGCGCGTCGGCCGCTTCCACCGCGGCGTTGAGCAGGCCGCCGGGATTGCTGCGCAGGTCCAGCACCAGGCCCGACAGGCCGTCCTGGGACTGCCTGGCCAGCGCCGTCAGCTGGCGCTTCACCTGCGGGCCGGTGTCGGACTGGAAGGTGCTGATGCGCAGGTAGCCGTAGCCCGGCTCGAGCAGCCGGCTGCTGACGCTGGTGACGCGGATGGTTTCGCGGGTGATCACCAAATCGCGCGGTGCGGCGTCGCCGGGGCGCACGAAGGTAAGCGTGACGCGCGTGCCCGGCTTGCCGCGCAGCTCGCGGCTGGCCGCGTCGGCACCGCGCGTGGCCAGCACTTTGCCGTTCACGGCGATGATGGTGTCGCCCGCGCGCAGGCCGGCGCGCTGGGCCGGCGTGCCGTCGATGGCCGCGATGACCATCAGGCTGCGGTCGGGGCGCTGTTCAATCTCCACGCCGATGCCCGAGTACTCGCCCTCGGTCTGTTCCAGCAGGTCCTGGGCCTCGTCTTTTTCGAGATAGGCGCTGTGGGGGTCGAGGTCGGCCAGCAGGCCGCGCAGGGCGGCCTTCATCAGCGCTTCGTCGGCCAGCGGTTCGACGTAGGCGTCCTGGATGGCGCGGTATACCGACACGTAGCGCTGGATCTCGGCCAGCGGAACCGTGCGCGGCGTGGCCTCGGCCACGTCGGGATTCACCGGGGACAACGCATCGTCGGCAAGGGCGACGGGGGTGACAGCCAGGGCCAGCAGCAGCGGAACGATAGGGCGCATGCGGTGATTATGCGCCCGCCGCGGTCAGGGACGCAGCCACGGCTTGGGATCCTGCGGCTGGCCGTTGCGGCGCAGCTCGAAATACAGCGCCGGACGACCCTGGCCACCCGAGCTGCCCACCGTGGCCAAGGGCTCGCCGGCGCGCACCCAGTCGCCCACGTCCTTGAGCAGGGCGTCGTTGAAAGCGTAAAGGCTCATCCAGCCGTCGCCATGGTCGATGATGGTCAGCAGGCCGTAGCCCTTGAGCCAGTCCGAGTAGGCCACCCGGCCCGGCGCCACGGCGCGCACCTCGGCGCCGGCCGTACCGCCAATCAGCAGGCCGTCGCTGCTGCGCCCATCGGGCAGCCGGCCGCCGAACGCCGCCAGCGCGCGGCCGGCCAGGGGCCGGCCCAGCTGGCCGCGGCGGCTGGCGAACGGGCGGTTGTCGTCCACCTGGCGCGGGATGTCGGCAACGGCGTCGCGCAGCTTTTCAAGCAGCTGCACCACCGATTTCTCATCGCGCCCCAGTGCGGCCAGGCGGGTGAGCCGGTCCTTGAAGCGCTTTTCCAGCGCCACCAGCACGCCGGCGCGATCACTGCGCTGGGTCTCCAGCGCGGTCAGCTCGGCCTGCTGCTGCAGGCGCGCGGCCTCCAGCACCTGGTGCTGGTCGATGATCTGCTGGGCCACCTGCGCCAACTGCTGCAGCTCGGCCAGCAGGCCGCTGATGCGCTGCTGGCGGTCGTTCTGGAAATAGCGGTGGTAGGCCAGCACCCGCGCCAGGTCGCTCATGCGGTCCTGGGCCAGCAGCAGCTTGAGCTGTTCGTGCCGACCCAGCGCGTAGGCCGAACGTACCAGCGTGGCCAGCGCTTCGCGCTGTTCGGACAGGCCGACCTCAAGCGCGGCTTTCTGCTTTTCCAGCTGCTGCAGCTCGATTTCCTGGGTGGCGATGCCGGCCTCGGTCTGGCGCAGGCTGCGCACGGCGTCGCTGACCTTGGCATCGGCCTCGCGCAGGCCGCGGGTGGCGTCGCCGCGCTCGCCTTCCAGCGCGCGCTGTTCGGTGGCTATGGCCTTGATCTGGGTCCGCAGCGCATCAAGCTGTTTCTGCGCCGCGGCTTCCTTCTTCGCCCGTTCGGGCGCCGTCTGGGCGTGCGCCAGCGACGGCGCCAGCCACAGCGCCAGCACCAGCAGCCCCGCGACCGTCTTCAAGCCAGCTGCACCAGCGGGCGGCCGGTCATTTCCGGCGGCGCCGGCAGGCCCAGCAGGTACAGCAGCGTGGGCGCGATGTCGCGCAGGGCACCGCCGTCGCGCAGCGCGGCGCGCCGGCCCACGTACACCAGCGGCACCGGGCCGACGGTGTGCGAGGTGTGCGGCTGGCCGGTGTCGGGGTCGCGCATCATTTCCAGGTTGCCGTGGTCGGCGGTGACGATCATCTCGCCGCCCACGCTTTCCAGCGCCGATCTGATCGCGCCCAGCGCGTCGTCCACCGCTTCGGCGGCCTTCACCGCGGCGGCCAGGATGCCGCTGTGGCCGACCATGTCGGGGTTGGCGATGTTGCACAGGATCACGTCGTGCCGGCCGGCGCGGATGTCGTCGGTGAGGCGCGCGGTGAGCTGGGGCAGGTTCATTTCCGGCTGCAGGTCGTACGTGGCGACCTGGGGCGAGGGAATCATGATGCGTTCTTCGCCCGCCACCAGGGCCTCGCGGCCGCCGCTGATGAAGAAGGTGACGTGGGCGTACTTCTCGGTTTCGGCGATGCGCAGCTGGCTCAGGCCGTTGGCCGCCAGCACGTCGCCCAGGGTGTTGCGCAGGTCCTCGGACGCAAACGCCACCGGCGCGGGCAGCGTGGCGTCGTACTGGCTCAGGCACACGAAGCGCGACAGCGCGAGCACCCGCGGCTTGGCGAAGCCGCTGAAATCGGGGGCCACGAAAGCGCTGGTGAGCTGGCGGGCGCGGTCGGCGCGGAAGTTCATGAACACCACCGCGTCGCCGTCGCGCATGGCGCGGCCTCCGTTGATCACGGTGGGCAGCACGAACTCGTCGTTTTCGCCGCGGCCGTAGGCGGCGTGCAGCGCGGTGATGGCGTCGGACGCAACGTCGTCGGCATCGGCCTCGGCGATGGCGCGGTAGGCCTTCTCCACCCGGTCCCAGCGCTGGTCGCGGTCCATGGCGTAGTAGCGCCCGCTGAGCGTGGCGATGTGTGCGTCGCCCCCGGCGCAGGTGGCCAGCAGTTTGTGCAGGCTTTCTTCGGCCGAGCGCGGCGGCGTGTCGCGGCCGTCCAGGAAAGCATGGATGGCGATGTCGCCCACCCCTTCGCGGCGCGCCAGTTCGATCATGGCGATCAGATGGTCTTCGTGGCTGTGCACGCCGCCCGGCGACAGCAGGCCCATCAGGTGCAGGGCGCCGCCATTGGCCTTGGCGGCGCGGCAGGCGGCCACCAGTTCGGCGTTGTCGAAGAAGCTGCCGTCTTCGATGGCCGCGTCCACCCGCGTCAGGTCCTGGTAGACGATGCGCCCGGCGCCGATGTTCATGTGGCCGACTTCCGAATTGCCCATCTGGCCATCGGGCAGGCCGACGTGGCGGCCTTCGGTATGCACCAGGGTGTGCGGGAATTCGGCCAGCAGGCGGCGCCAGTTCGGCAGCCGGGCCTGGGCCACGGCGTTGTCGGCGGTTTCTTCGCGGTGGCCCCACCCGTCCAGGATCAGCAGCAGCAGGGGCTTGGGACGGTGGCTGGCGGCAGGCAAGACGGTCTCCGGGACGGATGGCACGGGGAAATTGTAGCCCCGCCGGGGAGACTGGGACCGTTCGCCGGCTGAACCGGTTTAAACCATTCCCCACCCCGGCGACATCCCACTGGGCAATTCCCAAGGAGCCACCCCATGCGAACCACCCCGCTTGCCTCCCTGATCGCGCTGTCCCTCGCCCTGGCCGCCGGCCCGGCCCTCGCCCAGCAGAACGTGGACAAGGTGTTCGGCGGCATCACCGCCCAGTCGGGCCAGGAGTACGGGTCGCTGGAGTCGGTGAACGGCGGCATCACCGTGCGCGAAGGCGCCGTGGTGCGCGCGGCGGAAACCGTCAACGGCGGCATCAGCATCGCCGACCGCGCCCGCGTGGGCAGCGCCGAGACCGTCAACGGCGGCATCAACGTCGGCGACCAGGCTGAAGTGGGCTCGCTGGAAACCGTGAACGGCGGCATCAGCCTGGCCGAAGGCGCGATCGTCGAGCGCGACGTGTCCACGGTGAACGGCGGCATCCGTGGCCGCCAGGGCGTGCAGGTCGGCGGCAACGTCGAGACCGTCAACGGCGGCCTGAAGTTTGAAGGCGCGGCCATTGCCGGCGGCCTGAGCACCACCAACGGCGACATCACCCTGGACGACACCCGGGTGCGTGGCGGCATCCTGGTGGAAAAGCCGAGCATGGGCTGGTTCAACAGCGGCAAGAACCGCGACCCGCGCGTGGTCATCGGCCCGGGGTCGGTGGTCGAGGGCAGCCTGGTGTTCGAACGTGAGGTGGAGCTGTTCGTGCACACCACGGCCAAGATCGGCCCGGTGACGGGCGCCACCGCGCGGGCCTATACCGACAAGCTGCCGCCGCGCGACTGAGCCGCGCCGGGCCGGCCCTGCGGGGCCGGCAGGTTGCCGCTAGAATCAGGGGTTCACGCGTTTGGAGAACCCCACCCATGAAGCACACCCTGCTATTTGCCGCCGCCGCCCTGGCGCTGTCGGCCTGCAGCCCCAGCCCGGCGCCCGCGGCGCCGGCGGGTGGCGAAGCTGCCCCGGGCAAGCACGGCTTAGGCCCGGAAA
>NZ_JAIBFH010000231.1 GCF_019459675.1 Arenimonas sp. | reverse complement strand
GCCGTGTCGCCGTGGTCGCGCGAAAGGCCCTTCGCGGCGCCCGTGCTCGCCAACCAGCGGCTCAGCGGCCGCGGCAGCCACAAGGACGTGCGCCATGTCGAGATTTCCCTGGAAGGCTCTGGCCTGAGCTACCTGCCCGGCGATGCGCTGGGCGTCTTGCCCAGGAACCCGCCCGCCCTGGTCGACGCCGTGCTTGCCGAGCTCAAGCTCGACGGCGGCGCGCGCATCGGCGTGAGTGGCCAGGACCACCCGCTGCGCGACTGGCTGGGCCAGCATCGCGAGCTGACCCGGCTGTCGCGGCCCTTCCTGCAGGCGCACGCCGAACGCGCCGGCAACAGCGAACTGCAGCGGCTGCTGGAACCCGGCAACAGCGCCGGCCTCACCCATCTGCTGGCCACGCACCAGCTGGTGGACCTGCTGCAGGCATGGCCGGCCGGCTGGTCGGCGCACGAACTGGTGGCCGCGCTGCGGCCACTGGCGCCGCGGCTTTACTCCATCGCCTCGGCGCAGTCGGCGGTGGGTCCCGAGGCGCACCTCACCGTCGACCACGTGGCCTACGTCGCACCCGGCGGCCACCGCTGGGGCGCCGCGTCGCATTTCATCGCCGACGCCGCCGAAGGCGCGACGCTGCCGGTCTTCATCGAAAGCAACGACCGCTTCCGCCTGCCCCGCGACGGCGCGCGCGACATCATCATGATCGGGCCCGGCACCGGCGTGGCGCCGTTCCGTGGATTCGTGCAGGAACGCGCCGCTACCGGCGCCAGCGGCCGCAGCTGGCTGCTGTTTGGCAACCCGCACGCGCGCCACGACTTCCTCTACCAGGTGGAGTGGCAGCAGGCGCTCAAGTCCGGCCAGCTCAATCGCCTCGACCTCGCCTTCTCGCGCGACCAGGCCGAGAAGGTCTACGTGCAGCACAAGCTGCGCCAGCAGGGCCGCGAGCTGTTCGCCTGGCTTGAAAGCGGCGCGCATCTTTACGTCTGCGGCGACGCCGGCCGCATGGCCCGCGACGTCGAGGCGGCGCTGCTTGAAGTGATCGCCACGCACGGTGGCCACGACGCCGACGCCGCGCGCGACTATCTCAACGCCCTGCAGCAGCAGGGCCGCTACGCCCGGGACGTGTACTGATGAGCGCGCACTCGGTCGAGGACATCAAGCAGGGCAGCGGCCGCCTGCGCGGCACGCTGGTGGAAAGCCTTGGCAACCCCGTCACCGGCGCGCTGGCCGACGCCGACCAGGTGCTGATCAAGTACCACGGCAGCTATCAGCAGGACGACCGCGACCTGCGCGACGAGCGCCGACTGGCCAAGCTCGAGCCCGACTACAGCTTCATGATCCGCACCCGCACGCCCGGCGGCGTGGTCACGCCCGCGCAGTGGCTGGGCCTTGACGCCATCGCCACCACTTTTGCCGAACGCGGACTGCGCATCACCACCCGCCAGGCCTTCCAGTACCACGGCGTCATCAAGGGCAAGCTCAAGCCGACCATGCAGGCCATCAACGCCCAGCTGATGGACACGCTGGCGGCCTGCGGCGACGTCAACCGCAACGTGGCGGTGGCGGCCAATCCGCACCAGTCGCGCGCGCACGCCGCCGTTTACGCACAGGCCGCCGCGCTGTCCGAACACCTGCTGCCCAACACCCGCGCCTACTACGAAATCTGGCTGGACGAAGAGCGCGTGGCCGGCAGCGGCAGCGAGGACGAACCCATCTACGGCAATGCCTACCTGCCGCGCAAATTCAAGATCGGCTTCGCCATCCCGCCGGTGAACGACGTGGACGTGTTCGCGCAGGACCTGGGCTTTATCGCGGTGCTCGAGAACGGAGAACTGGCCGGCTACAACGTCAGCATCGGCGGCGGCATGGGCGCCAGCCACGGCGACCCGGAGACGTATCCGCGGCTGGCCGACGTCATGGGCTTCGTTACGCCCGGGCTGGTTACCGCGGGGGCCACCGCGGTGGTCACCGCCCAGCGCGACTTCGGCAACCGCGCGGTGCGAAAGCGCGCACGCCTAAAGTACACGATCGACGACCGCGGGCTGGACTGGTTCAAGCAGCAGGTGGAAGGGCGCCGCCGGG
>NZ_JAIBFH010000228.1 GCF_019459675.1 Arenimonas sp. | reverse complement strand
CCCGGTGGTATGCCGGGGCGAAGGCGGGGCCGGGGGGGGGCAGGGGGCCGTCGGCGGGCGAGCGGACGGCCAGCACGCCGCCGCCCATCCAGCGCACGCCGCCCCGCGGCCACTACAACGACACCATCGCGCCCGGCGACCGTCCGGGCGGGCTGCAGAAAGTGCTGCTGGCCCTGGTGGTCGTGGGCGTTTTCGTCTGGCTGTTGCGCTAGCCGCTCAGGCGGCCGTGGGCAGGTCCGGCGACACGCCGGCCACCAGGGCATCGAAGTAGTCGCGCGTCAGGCGCACCTGTTCGTCGGCGCTGTCGGCGCGATTGACCACCGCGCGGAAGGCCGCGTTTTCGGGCCGGTCCTTCGCATACCAGCCCAGGTGCTTGCGGGCGATGCGCACGCCGGACACTTCGCCGTAGAAATCGTGCAGGTGCGCCAGATGGCCCAGCAGCACGTCGCGCACTTCCACCAGCGTGGGTTCCGGCAGATGTTCGCCGGTGGCAAGGTGGTGGGCGATTTCGCGGAAAATCCACGGCCGGCCCTGCGCGGCGCGGCCCACCATCACGGCGTCCGCGCCGGTGTGCCGCAGCACGCGCGCTGCCTTTTCGGGCGAATCGATGTCGCCGTTGGCCAGCACCGGAATCGACAGCGCGGCCTTGACCGCGGCGATGGTGTCGTATTCGGCCGCGCCCGTGTAGTGCTGGTCGCGCGTGCGGCCGTGCACGGCCAGCGAGGCGATGCCGCTGTCCTGGGCAATGCGGGCGATGGCCAGCGCGTTGCGGTGTTCACTGTCCCAGCCAGTGCGGATCTTCAGCGTCACCGGCACGTCCACCGCCGCCACCACGGCCGACAGGATGCGCGCCACCAGCGCTTCGTCGCGCATCAGCGCCGAGCCGGCCCAGGTGTTGCAGACCTTCTTGGCCGGGCAGCCCATGTTGATGTCGATGATCTGCGCGCCGTGGTCGACGTTGTACTTCGCGGCCTCGGCCATCACCTGGGGCACGGTGCCGGCGATCTGCACGCTGATGGGGTCGGGCTCGCCGTGGTGGTCCACGCGGTGCATGGATTTCCGGGTGTGCCAGAGCGCCGGGTTGGAAAGGGTCATCTCCGAAACGCACAGCCCCGCGCCAAGGCGCTTGCACAGCATCCGGAACGGCTTGTCGGTGACGCCGGCCATCGGCGCCAGCACCACGCGCGGGTGGATGTCGAAGGGGCCCAGCTTCACGTCAGGCGTTCCGCGCGCGTTCGCGGGTGTCCATGCGCTTCATGGAGGCAGCGGCGCCCGGCAGTTCGGTGGACCAGCCGGCATAAGTGTTGGCGAACGACACGGCTTCACGGAAGGGCGCGGAGGGGTGGTCCTGTGCCAGGCGCGCAGCCAGCGCGCCGTTGAAGGCGTCGCCCGCGCCCGTGGTGTCCACCGCGCGGGCGGGGGAGCACGGCAGGCGGTAGAAGCCGTGCGCGTCACCGCGACGGTCGGCGTCGTGGTGGGAAACAAAGACGCCGCTGGCGCCCAGCGTGATCACCAGCGTCGCGGCCGGGGCCAGCTGCCGGCACAGCGAATGCAGCGCTGAGTCGGGCATGCCGACCAGCGCGTCGTGGGGCCCGGGCCGGGGGGGGGGGGGGGGGGGGGGCGGCCCCCCCGAGAGTGTGGGGTGGGGGGGGGGGGGGGGGGGCCGCCGCCGCGCCGCGGGGGGGGGGGGGGGGGGGGGGGG
>NZ_JAIBFH010000218.1 GCF_019459675.1 Arenimonas sp. | reverse complement strand
CCCCCCCCCCCCCCCCCCCCCCCTCGACCAGTCACCGCGGAGTAAACGCATGGATATCAACGCCACTTTCATCGGGCAGGCCCTCGCTTTCGCGATCCTGATCTGGTTCTCGTACAAGTTCGTGTGGCCGCCGATGATGGGCGCCATCGAAGAGCGCCAGAAGAAGATCGCCGAAGGCCTCGAAGCCGCCGATCGCAGCAAGAAAGATCTCGCCCAGGCCGAAGAAAAGGTCAACGAGGTCCTGCGCGAAGCCCGTACCAAGGCCAACGAGATCATCGACCAGGCGCAAGTCCGGGCGAACCAGATCGTCGACCAGGCCAAGGTCGAGGCCATTGCCGAGGCCGGCCGCCAGAAGGCGATTGCCATCGGTGAGATCGAGTCCGCCGCCAACCGCGCCAAGGAAGACCTGCGTCATCAGGTTTCCGCGCTCGCCGTTGCTGGTGCCGAGAAGCTGATCCGTCGCGAGATCGACAGCAACGTCCACAAGACGCTGCTCGACGAGCTGGCGGCCGAGATCTGAGGCCGAGCCTGACATGAGCCAAGCCCTCACCCTCGCCCGTCCCTATGCCCGCGCCGCGTTTGCACTGGCGCAGGAAGGCGGTCGTTTGCCGCAGTGGTCGCAGATGATCGGCTTTGCCGCCGAAGCGTCCGCGGTTCCGCAGGCGCACGACGCCCTGCGTCATCCGCTGGCCAAGGCCGAGGCGCTGGTCGACCTGCTGCTGCCGCCCGGCGACAGCGACCCGACCTTCCGTCGCTTCCTGGTCGAGCTGGCCAACCACCGCAGGCTGACGATGCTGCCGGAGATCTCCGGTTTGTTCGAGCTGCTGCGCGCCGAAGCCGAACACCGGGTGAAAGCCACGGTGACGTCGGCCCAGCCGCTGGACGAGGCCACGCTGGCGAAGCTGCGCGAGTCGCTTCGCAAGCGCTTCGGCCGCGAGGTGGACGTCACCACGGCGGTCGACGCGGGCCTGATCGGCGGCGCGGTGATCGACGCCGGCGACATCGTCATCGACGGCTCACTCCGCACGAAGCTGGCGCGCCTCGGGGCGGCGCTGGCGAACTGAATCCGTTTTTCCTTTGAACCAAGCGCCGGCGCGAGCCGGACGACCCAGGGATATCCCCATGCAGACGCTCAACCCGTCCGAAATCAGCGAACTCATCAAGAGCCGCATCGAGAACGTCAAGCTGGCCGCTGAAGCCCGCAACGAAGGCACCGTTACCTCGGTGTCCGACGGCATCGTGCGCATCCACGGCCTGGCCGACGTGATGCAGGGCGAAATGATCGAGCTGCCCAACGCCACCTTCGCCCTGGCGCTCAACCTCGAGCGCGACTCGGTCGGCGCCGTGGTTCTGGGTGACTACAAGCACGTTCGCGAAGGCGATATCGCCAAGACCACCGGCCGCATCCTCGAGGTGCCGATTGGTCCCGAGCTGCTGGGTCGCGTGGTCAACGCGCTCGGCGAGCCGATCGACGGCAAGGGTCCGCTCACCACCACGCGCACCGCGCCGGTGGAAAAGGTTGCCCCGGGCGTTATCGACCGCAAGTCGGTGTCGCAGCCGGTGCAGACGGGCTACAAGACCGTTGACGCCATGATCCCGATCGGCCGCGGCCAGCGCGAGCTGATCATCGGTGACCGCCAGACCGGCAAGACCGCTCTCGCCATCGACGCCGTGATCAACCAGAAGAACACCGGCATCAAGTGCGTGTACGTCGCCATCGGCCAGAAGGCTTCGACGGTTGCCAACATCGTGCGCAAGCTCGAGGAAAACGGCGCGCTGGCCCACACCATCGTCGTGGCCGCCACCGCTTCCGAATCCGCCGCCATGCAGTACATCTCGGCCTACTCGGGCTGCACCATGGGCGAGTACTTCCGCGACCGCGGCGAAGACGCGCTGATCGTGTACGACGACCTGTCCAAGCAGGCCGTGGCCTACCGCCAGATCTCGCTGCTGCTGCGCCGCCCGCCGGGCCGCGAAGCCTATCCCGGCGACGTGTTCTATCTCCACTCCCGTCTGCTCGAGCGCGCCGCCCGCGTGAACGAGGACTACGTGGACAAGTTCACCAACGGCGGCGTCAAGGGCAAGACCGGCTCGCTGACCGCGCTGCCGATCATCGAGACCCAGGCGGGTGACGTGTCGGCCTTCGTGCCCACCAACGTGATCTCGATCACCGACGGCCAGATCTTCCTGGAAACCGACCTGTTCAATGCCGGCATCCGCCCGGCCGTGAACGCCGGTATCTCGGTGTCGCGCGTCGGTGGTGCGGCCCAGACCACGATCATGAAGAAGCTGTCGGGCGGCATCCGCATCTCGCTGGCCCAGTACCGCGAGCTGGCGGCGTTCGCCCAGTTCGCCTCGGACCTCGACGAAGCCACCCGCAAGCAGCTTGAGCGCGGCCAGCGCGTGACCGAGCTGATGAAGCAGAAGCAGTACGCGCCGATGTCGATCGCGCAGATGGCGCTGTCGATCTACGCCGTCAACGAGGGTTACCTCGACGACGTGCCGCTGGCGCAGATCCTGCCCTTCGAGGCAGGCATGCACGCCCACCTGAGCAACACCCAGGGCGAGCTTGAGAAGAAGATCGTCGAGACCGGCGCCTGGGACAAGGACATCGAGGCCTCGTTCAAGCAGGTCATCTCCGAGTTCAAGGGCACGGGCACCTGGTAATCCATGTGGGAGGGGCTTTAGGCCCGACGGAAAGCAATCGGGGCTGAAGCCCCTCCCACAGTAGAAAGGGAAGAGACATGGCAGGCGGCAGGGAAATCAAGACCAAGATCAAGAGCGTGCAGAACACCCGCAAGGTGACGCGCGCGCTCGAGATGGTCTCGGCGTCGAAGATCCGCAAGGCGCAGGAGCGCATGAAGGGTTCGCGCCCGTATGCGCGCCTCATGCGCCAGATGATCGGCCACATCGCGAAGGCGAACTCAGAATACGTGCATCCGTTCCTGGTGGAGCGTGAGCAGGTCAAGCGCATCGGCTACGTGATCGTGTCCACCGACCGCGGCCTTTGCGGCGGCCTCAACTCCGTGCTGTTCCGCCGCATCCTGGTGGACATGCGCGAATGGCAGGCCAAGGGCGCCGAAGTGGACGTGGTCTGCGTGGGCCAGAAGGCCACGG
The DNA here is from genome assembly GCF_019459675.1 of Arenimonas sp. GTDB lineage: Bacteria > Pseudomonadota > Gammaproteobacteria > Xanthomonadales > Xanthomonadaceae > Arenimonas. The sequence goes on along the minus strand of NZ_JAIBFH010000218.1, from coordinate 2,450 downwards.
CGTTCTTCCGCCGCCTGAAGGTCAACCTGCTGGGCTCGGTGACCCACCTGGGCGAGCAGCCGGAGCTTGAAAAGCTGGTTGGCGTCATCAAGGTGATGCTGGACGGCTACAGCGAAGGCAAGCTCGACCGCGTGTTCCTGAGCTACAACGACTTCGTCAACACCATGACGCAGCGCCCGACCATCGACCAGCTGCTGCCGCTGCCGGCGTCGGATTCGCTGGAAAGCAAGCACGACTGGGACTACCTGTACGAGCCCGATGCCGAGGCCGTGCTCAACCACGTGCTTACGCGCTACGTGGAGTCGCTGGTGTACCAGGCCACCCTGGAAAACCTGGCTTCCGAGCACGCCGCACGCATGGTCGCCATGAAGTCCGCCTCCGACAACGCCAACAAGCTGATCGAAACGCTGCAGCTGATCTACAACAAGGCGCGCCAGGCGGCGATCACCCAGGAAATCTCCGAAATCGTCGGCGGCGCCGCGGCAGTTTGACGCAGCGCCACCACCAAAGCATCAGAACCGAGGAAACAACCATGAGTCAGGGCAAGATCGTTCAGATCATCGGCGCCGTCGTCGACGTCGAGTTCCCGCGTGCAGACGTGCCGAAGATTTACGACGCACTGAAGGTCGACGGAACCGAAATCACGCTCGAAGTCCAGCAGCAGCTGGGTGACGGCATCGTGCGCTGCATCGCGCTGGGTTCCACCGACGGCCTCAAGCGCAACCTGATCGCCAGCAACACCGGCCACGCGATTGCCGTGCCGGTCGGCAAGGCCACCCTGGGCCGCATCATGGACGTGCTGGGCCGCCCGATCGACGAAGCGGGCCCGGTTGAATCCGAAACGCGTTGGGAAATCCACCGCCCCGCGCCGAGCTACGAAGACCAGTCCTCGGGCAACGAGCTGCTGGAAACCGGCATCAAGGTGATCGACCTGATGTGCCCGTTCGCCAAGGGCGGCAAGGTCGGCCTGTTCGGCGGCGCCGGCGTCGGCAAGACGGTCAACATGATGGAACTGATCAACAACATCGCCAAGGCCCATGAAGGCCTGTCGGTGTTCGCCGGCGTGGGTGAGCGTACCCGCGAGGGCAACGACTTCTACCACGAGATGAAGGACTCCAACGTCCTGGACAAGGTCGCGATGGTGTACGGCCAGATGAACGAGCCGCCGGGCAACCGCCTGCGCGTCGCGCTGACCGGCCTGACCATGGCCGAGTACTTCCGCGACGACATCGACCCGGTGACCGGCAAGGGCCGCGACATCCTGTTCTTCGTCGACAACATCTACCGCTACACCCTGGCCGGCACCGAAGTGTCGGCGCTGCTGGGCCGCATGCCGTCGGCCGTGGGCTACCAGCCGACGCTGGCCGAGGAAATGGGCGTGCTGCAGGAGCGCATCACCTCGACCAAGACCGGCTCGATCACGTCCATCCAGGCCGTGTACGTGCCCGCCGATGACCTGACCGACCCGTCGCCGGCCACCACGTTCGCCCATCTGGACGCCACCGTCGTGCTGTCGCGAAACATCGCGTCGCTGGGCATCTACCCGGCCGTCGACCCGCTCGACTCCACGTCGCGCCAGCTCGACCCGAACGTCATCGGCCACGAGCACTACGACACCGCCCGCAAGGTGCAGTCCACCCTGCAGAAGTACAAGGAGCTCAAGGACATCATCGCCATCCTGGGCATGGACGAGCTGAGCGAAGAAGACAAGCAGGCCGTGTCCCGCGCCCGCAAGATCGAGCGCTTCTTCTCGCAGCCCTTCCACGTGGCCGAAGTGTTCACCGGCTCGCCGGGCAAGTACGTCACGCTGAAGGAAACCATCCGCGGCTTCAAGATGATCTGCGACGGCGAGTGCGATGCGCTGCCCGAGCAGGCGTTCTACATGGTCGGCGGCATCGACGAGGCCTTCGAAAAGGCCAAGAAGATGAGCGCCGCGGCCTGATCCGCGAAAAGTAGGGAATCCACATGGCATCCACCATCCGTTGCGACATCGTCAGCGCCGAGGAAGAAATCTTCCAGGGCGAAGTGCAGATGGTCGTGGCCACCGGCGAAATGGGCGAGCTGGGCATTGCGCCGCGGCACGCCCCGCTGATCACCCGGCTCAAGCCGGGCCAGATCCGCGTCATCCTGGCCAATGGCGAAGAGCAGCTGTTCTACGTGTCCGGAGGCATCCTCGAGGTGCAGCCGCAGGTGGTGACGGTGCTGGCCGACACCGCGATCCGCGGTGGCGACCTGGACGAGTCCAAGGCCCAGGCGGCCAAGGCCGAGGCCGAGCGCATCCTGGCGGGTCGTGGCGAAGCCATGGACCTGGCGGAAGCCCAGGCGAAGCTGGTCGAGGCCATGGCGCAGCTGCAGGCGCTCGAGCGCCTGCGCAAGAACCTCAAGCACTGAGTCCGCCGCCCGCGGGACACTTCGACGGCGGCGGGGGGGCGGCGGGGGGGGGTGGGGGG
>NZ_JAIBFH010000216.1 GCF_019459675.1 Arenimonas sp. | reverse complement strand
GTTCCTCAAGCTGATGCTGGGTGCCGCCGCAGGCGGCCTCGCGCTGCCCGTGCACCGCGCGCTGGCCGCCGGCGCCGACTACGACTTCTGGTTCACCCGGCTGATGTACGAGTCGGGCAACTGGGACGTTGACCAGCGCATGCCCGCCAACCTGATCACGTCGCTGCTGGAATACACCACGCTGCGGGTGGACACCAAGGAGCACGTGCTGGCGCTGTCGGACCCGCGCATGCTGGCGGCGCCGTTCTGCTACCTGGCCGGTCACAAGCTGGTGGAGTTCAATCCCGACGAACGCCGCAACTTCGAGCGCTACGTGCGCAGCGGCGGCTTCGTATTCGTGGACGACTGCAACCACGACATCGACGGCCTGTTCGCCAAGTCCTTCGAAGACCAGATGGCCGCCATCTTCGGTGCATCGGCGCTGCGCAAGCTGCCCAACAGCCACCCGCTGTACTCGAGCTTCTTCAAGTTCCCCGACGGCCCGCCCGCCACCGGCTTCGAGCTCAACGGCTGGGGCGACGACCTGGTGCACGACTACCTCAAGGGCATCAGCATCGACAGCCGCCTGGGGGTGCTCTACAGCAACAAGGACTACGGCTGCGAGTGGGACTACGACTGGCGCAACAAGCGCTGGCTGGCCGAAGACAACACGAAGTTCGCGGTGAACATCGCGATGTATGCATTGACGAGCTAGAACCATCGACGCGTTTCACCCGGGGACCCCATGACCAACTCGACCACCGCCACCGACCTGGAAGCCCAGCTGTCCCACATCGCGCCCCTGCGCGCCGCCATCGCCCAGGCCATCGTCGGCCAGGACGACGTGGTGGAACAGCTGCTGATCGGCCTGCTGGCCGGCGGCCACTGCCTGCTCGAGGGCGTACCCGGCCTGGGCAAGACGCTGCTGGTGCGCACGCTGGGGCAGGCGCTGGAGCTGCAGTTCCGGCGCGTACAGTTCACCCCCGACCTGATGCCCAGCGACATCCTGGGCACCGAGATACTCGAGGAAGACCACGGCACCGGCCACCGCAGCTTCAAGTTCCAGCCCGGCCCGGTGTTCACCAACCTGCTGCTGGCGGACGAACTCAACCGCACGCCGCCCAAGACCCAGGCTGCGCTGCTGGAAGCCATGCAGGAAAAGACCGTCAGCTACGCCGGCGTCACCCACGAACTGCCGGCACCCTTTTTCGTGCTGGCCACCCAGAACCCGATCGAGCAGGCCGGCACCTACCCACTGCCCGAAGCGCAGCTGGACCGCTTCCTGCTGCACATAAGGGTGGACTACCCCAGCGAAGCCGAAGAGCGCGCCATCATTGAACAGACCACCGGCGCGAAGACCGCGAAGGTGCCGCAGGTGATGCGCGGGGAAGACGTACTGGCGCTGCAGGCGCGCGTGCGCGAAGTGCACCTGGGCGCCGACCTGCTCGACTGGATCACGCGGCTGGTGCGCGCCAGCCGGCCGCTGCCGGGCGCGTCGGCTGAGATACTGCAGTACGTGAAGTGGGGTGCCGGCCCGCGCGCAGGGCAATCGCTGGTGCTGGCCGCCAAGGCGCGCGCGCTGCTGCATGGCCGCTACGCCGCCACGCGCGAAGACGTCCTGGCGCTGGCGGCACCCGTGCTGCGGCATCGCCTGCTGCTGTCGTTCGCGGCCGAAGCCGAAGGCAAGTCGCCCGACGACTTGGTGGCGATGCTGCTGGGCAGCGTGCCCCTGGCCCGCTGAGCCCCGCGATGTCCGCTCCCGACTTCATTCCCGCCGACGTGCGCGCGCGGCTCAAGGCCCTGCGCCTGTCCGGCCGGCGCGCGGCGGGCGGGCACGGCTTCGGCCAGCACGCCAGCCGCAGCCGCGGATCAGGGCTGGAGTTCGCGCAGTACCGCGCCTACGAACAGGGCGACGAACCGCGGCAGGTCGACTGGAAACTCTATGCGCGCTCGGACCGCTTCTTCGTGCGCGAGGCCGAGCGCGACAGCCCGCTCACGGCCTGGGTGGTGGTGGACGCCACCGCGTCCATGGCCCAGGGCGACGAGGCGCGGCCGCGCAGGTCGCGGCTGGACGCGGCGCGGGCGCTGGCCGCCTGCGTGTTCGAGCTGGCGCTTCGCCAGGGCGACCGCTTCGGCCTGGCGGTGATCGGCGGCGACGGACTGCGCCTGGTGCCTGCCGGCGCCGGCCTGCGGCAGCGCGACCGATGCCTGCTGGAGCTGCAGGGCCTGCGCGCCCACGGCCAGTGGCCGGACGAATCCCGGCTCAAACCCCTGTGGGAGCGCATCGGTGCGGGGCAGCTGGCGGTATTGGTGAGCGATGATTTCGACGAGGCCGCCGTTGCGTTGGCCGAGCGCCTTTCGGCCGCGCGCCGCGAGGTGCTGAACGTACAGGTGCTCACCGCCGAAGAGCGCGACTTCCCGTTCCGCGGCGGCCGCCCCATACGCGCCCCCGGAAAGGGGGAATAGAAACAGAGCGGCGCCCCCACCGGGCGCGCC
>NZ_JAIBFH010000206.1 GCF_019459675.1 Arenimonas sp. | reverse complement strand
GGGCTGGGCCAGGGGGGCTTCCAGCTGCGCGTTGCGCACCTCGGGGGGGGCTTGGGGGTTGTTTTCCTGGGCCCGGCGGCCGCGGCGGCGCAGGCGTTGCAGGGTGCCGGAAAGGCGCTGGGTCAGCGACTCGAACATGGTCAGGGGTGTCTTGCAGGGGAAGGCGCCAAGTATAGCGCGGGCGTCAGCGGCCCCCGGCTCGCCCGGATGGGCTATCGCCGGTGGGCGGCTGTGCGAAACTCACGCCATGCCATCCCTCCTCCTCGCCCTGCTGGCCATCGCCCTTTACGGGCTCGCCAGCCATCGGCTCGCCGGCCATGCCCGCGGCCCGAACCCCACGCCCCGCGGCTGGTTGCTGCTGGCCGCGCCGGCGGTGCTGATGCATGCGGCCGTCCACCTCTTGGCCTGGCGCAGCCTGGGCGGGCCGGAGCTGCATTTCTACTCTGCCCTGTCACTGGTCGGACTGGGCATGGCCGCCCTCACCACCAGCCTGGGCCCGGCGCAACGCATCGAGGCGCTGGGCATCATCGTGTTTCCCCTCGCGGCGCTGGTGCTGGCGGGCTACGTGCTGCTGGGCGGCGGTTGGCCGCGCGCCAAGCTCAGCTGGCAGCTGGAAATGCACGCCCTGTTCGCCCTGCTGGCCTACGCCACGCTGGCCGTGGCCACGCTGCTGGCGCTGATGCTGTGGTTCCAGGAGCGCGCGCTGCGCCAGCGCAACCTTGGCGGCTGGCTGCGCGTGCTGCCGCCGCTCACCCAGATGGAAACGCTGCTGTTCCGCAGCCTTGGCGCCGGCTTCGCCCTGCTCAGCCTGACCCTGTTGACCGGCGTGGTGTTCGTGGACGACCTGTTCGCCCAGGACCTGGGCCACAAGACCGTGCTGTCCATCCTGTCGTGGGTGGTGCTGGGCCTGCTGCTGTTCGGTCGCTGGCGCTGGGGCTGGCGCGGGCCGCGCGCGGCCAAGCTCACGCTGGTGGCGATGGCGCTGCTGCTGCTGGCATTCTTCGGCAGCAAGTTCGTTTACGAACTCGTGCTGCACCAAGGCTAGCCACCCGCGGGTCCTAGCCCTCGGCAGCGGCGGCCAGGGCTTCCGAAAGCCGTTCGACCGCGATCACTTCCATGTCCTTGAACGCGCCCTTCTTGGGCGCGTTGGCCTTGGGCACGATGGCGCGCTTGAAACCATGGGTGGCGGCTTCCTTCAAGCGCTCTTCGCCGTTGGGCACGGGGCGGATTTCGCCGCTCAGGCCCACTTCGCCGAAGGCCACGGTTTTTTCGGCCAGCGGCTTGTCGCGCAGCGAACTCAGCACGGCCAGCAGCACCGGCAGGTCGGCCGCGGTTTCCTGCACGCGGATGCCGCCGACCACGTTCACGAACACGTCCTGGTCGTACACGCCGACGCCGCCGTGGCGGTGAAGAACGGCCAGCAGCATCGCAAGCCGGTTCTGCTCCAGGCCCAGCGCCACGCGCCGCGGGTTGGCCAGCGGGCTTTTGTCCACCAGCGCCTGCACTTCCACCATCAGCGGGCGGGTGCCTTCGCGCGTCACCATCACCGCGCTGCCGGGCTGGGGCGTGCTGCTGCCGGAAAGGAAGATGGCCGAGGGGTTGGGCACTTCGCGCAGGCCCTTGTCGCCCATCGCGAACACGCCCAGTTCGTTCACGGCACCGAATCGGTTCTTGAAGGCGCGCAGCACGCGGAAGCGGCTGCCCGATTCGCCTTCGAAATACAGCACCGCGTCCACCATGTGTTCCAGCACGCGCGGGCCGGCGATGCCGCCTTCCTTGGTGACGTGGCCGACCAGGAACACGCTGGTGCCGGTTTCCTTGGCGAAACGCACCAGGCGCGCGGCGCTCTCGCGCACCTGGCTGACCGAGCCCGGCGCGGCGGTCAGCAGCTCACTCCACAGGGTCTGGATGGAATCGGCGACCAGCAGCTTGGGCGACGGCTTGGCCGACGCCGCCTGGCCGAGGATCTTCTCCACGCAGGTTTCGGCCAGCGCATGCAGGTTGTCCAGCGGCAGGCCCAGCCGCTGCGCGCGGCCGGCGACCTGGGCCAGGCTTTCTTCGCCAGTGACGTACAGCGCCGGCATCCTGGCCGACATCAGCGCCAGTGCCTGCAGCAGCAGGGTGGACTTGCCGATGCCCGGGTCACCGCCCACCAGCACCACCGAACCTTCCACCAGCCCGCCGCCCAGCACGCGGTCGAGTTCGCCGATGGTGGTGCTGACGCGCACCTCGGCGTCCTGGCTGACGTTCTTGAGCGCCACCACGCCGGCGGCCTCGGGCCGGCCAGCCCACGTGCCCTGCCGCGCGGCGGGCGACGCGCCGCCGCCCTTGGCCGCGCTGGCGGGCTCGATGACGAACTCACTCATGGTGTTCCAGGCGCCGCATTCGCCGCACTGGCCCTGCCACTTGCTGGAGGAATCACCGCATTCGGTGCAGACGTAGGCGGTCTTGGCCTTGGCCATCGGGGGCGTTCCGGGGAATCAACAGCCGCTACTCTAACGGCAGCGCATCGCGGGAAGTGAGACCGGGTCAGCCGGCGCCGCGATCCAGCGCCATTTCCGTGCTTTCCACGCGCTGGAATCCTGCGCCGGGCTGGAAATCCCAGCGCTCGGCCTGCGCCACGCCGGCCGCCCGGGCGTCGATGAAGTTCACCGAGTTGGGAATGGATTCGCGCACGCGGCTGGAAACGGCCGTGCCCGCCTGCACGCACCAGGCGCGCCGCACCAGCAGAGGGAAGCGCGCCGAAAGCAGCCGCACGAAAGGCAGGTGGATATGCCCACCCATCACGACATCCGCGCCGGCGGCCACCCAGGCCGGGACGGCGTCGGCATGGCCTCGCAGCAGGTTGTTTTCTTCGCTGGGCCTGGGAACGTCCACCGGCTGGTGGGTAACCACCACGCGCAGTTGGCCGGGCGGCGACGCCCGCAGCCGCGCGCACACCTCGGTGATCTGCCGGGCCGACACCTCGCCATGCTTGTGGCGCCAGGCGCGGGTGGTGTTGACGCCGATGACCAGCAGGTCGGGCCGGTCGATGACCGGCGCCAGGTCTTCGCCGAAGAATTCCCGGAAATAGCGGTACGGCCGGGACAGGCGCGTGGCCACGTCAAACAGCGCAATGTCGTGGTTGCCCGGCAGCACCAGCCGGCACGCGATGCCCAGGCGATCGCACAGCCGCGCCGCGGCTTCGAACTGCCCGCGCCGCGCGCGCTGGGTGATGTCGCCCGACAGCACCAGCACGTCGGGCCGGCGCGACTGCGCCAGCGCCACCAGCGCCTCCACCACCTCGGGCCGCTCGGTGCCGAAATGCGGATCGGAAACCTGCAGCAGCAGGCTCATTCGACCTCCACACGGTCTTCGGGCAGGGGCAGCATCAACGGCAGCGATTCCGGGATATCGAACACCAGTGGCGCCCGCATCCAGACGATTTCGCCGTCCAGCGCCACCTTGGTGCGACGTCCGCCGCGGATACCCACCTGCATTTGCCGGAACGCGAAGCTGTCCACGTTTTCGGCATCACCCAGCCGACCCAGGGCGCCGCGAAGCGCCAGGCCCAGCATCGCCAGGCCCGAAGTGGGACGCACCACGATGGCCGCCAGGTGCCCTTCCGTGAAGGCCGTTTCCTCGGCGATGCCGATGCGGTCGAGCTGCAGGCTGTTGTTGCCGACAAACAGCGTTGGCGTGCGCACACGTCGGTGATTACCCTCTTGCTCGATGTCCAGGTTCAGCTGGCGGCCTTCCCTGAGGAGGCTTTTCAAGCCCGAGTACAGCGCCACCAGGCGACTGCGGCCCAGCTGCTGCTTCGCCGCCTCCCGGTCCTGCACCAGCTGCGGATAAAGCCCCAGGCTGGCGTTGACCAGGAACAGGCGGCCGTTCACCCGCCCCACCTGCACCGGCGCCATGCGCGCGCGCAGCAGCGCCCGCGTGGACACTTCGATGTCCTGCGAAATGCCGTGGGTCCGACCGAAGTAATTGAACGTGCCCTGCGGCAGCACGGCGAAGGCCGGACCGCGCCCGTGCACCGCCTGGGCCACCGCACTGAGCGTGCCGTCGCCGCCCACCGCCACGACGATACCGCCCTGCTCCACCGCACGGACAACGGCCTCCTCGGCCATCTCGGCGATGCGGGACGGGGTTTGCACCCTGAGGAACTCGTGGCGTCGGCCCGCCTCGGCCAGGATCGCTGCGATGCGCGCGAGCGTGTCCTGGGCATCGTTGTGCCCTGACGCGGCGTTGATGACGACAAACAGGGGCGCATCGGGGGCGGGCGGGGAGAGGCTCATGGGCGAAGCGTAGACATTGGCCTGTTACCGCCTGATCAAGGGCGTTATGCCGGGTCGGGCGTGCGCAATGCAAGGGCCGCCGCCTGCAGCTCCGCCAAGTCCTCTTCCATCGCCAGCGCCTTCGCAGCGCGCTTGAGGGCCAATCGCGAGTGGTGTTCAGCGGCATCGCGCATTTCCGGCCCACCCATCTGGGCCAGGCAGGCAAGCGCCTTCTGCAGCCGCACGCCGATTTCCACCGAACCGGCGCCGTCGCGGGCGATCACGGTGAAGGCGTCGTCGAACAAATCCCGCGCCGAAATTTCCGGAACCTCCACCCGGTCGTACTTCGGCTCAGCCTGGTCGGCGACCGGCGTGGGCTCGCTCCACAGCGTGAACAGGCGAACCAGTGTGCCGATCACGTCGATCGCCGTGCCCGGGTCGTTGACGGCGGGCGACAGGGCGCGGCCGGCGATCTCGCCCAGCACGATCAATCCAAAGCGCGGATCGTCATCGAAAAGCCGATCGCCTCCGACGTCGAACGCTTTCACCACGCAGCTGAAGTCGAGGTCCTCAGGACCACCGATCACCTGGGCCAGCGGCCGGCCTGGCGTGGCGAACGTCCCCGGCAGTGCCGTTACGACCACCCGCACCTGGGCGTCCTGGGCCCAGGCCTGGAGCGCGGGCAGGTCGAGGCTCTGCACGTATCCGACCTGGCCAGCGAAGACGGCTCGCCCGCTGGCGTCGGGCCGCACCGGAGCGGCGCAAAGCGTGGGCGCCTGCCGCCGCCGCTTCAGGGCCGCAGCCGCGGCCTGTTCAACCCGGTCGATGGTGGAGCCCATGCGGCCCAGGCGGGCGATGCTGTCCACCCAGCGCAGGAAGGTCAGGATGACAATGGCGAAAACCGTCACGGTAAGCACGAACAGCACGAACAGACCCGCGCGTCCAAAATAGCCATTCATCGCGGCCGTCAAGCCAACCACGCTGTAGATGAACGCACCCAGGAAGGTCGAAAGCGCGTTCTGGGAAACATCATCGGACACCACCAGCCTGAACGACCGCGGCGTGGCCGTAGCGCTGGCCGATGCGTAGGCCGACACCATCGACGACACCGACAGCGTCGCAATCACCAGCATGCTCGAGGCCATCACGCCCAGCAGCGTCCTGATTGAATCCGAATCGATCTCCGGCACGATATCGCCCAGGCCCGTGCCATCGGCGAGCGCGGCGGCAAAAACGCCCGCGACGGAAAAAAGGCAAACCACCAGGGGTTTGATCCAGAGCCGGTCACGAAGACGACTCAGCCGGATCCGGAGCCGGTCCCGCGAAAAAACAGCTTCCATCTCGAACTCCCGTGCCGGGCTTGACGCCAGATTGGGCGGCGCCACGCCGCCAGCATCGCAGAAACGCCGCTGCCGCGGCCGATCGCAGCGGGCCCAACCCGGCTGCGATCCCGGAAGCCGGGCACAAAAAACCCCGCGGCCAGGGCGGGTTTTCCTGCTGTACGTCAAAGCCGACAGCGCTTTTCGGGACAGGTGTTTGGTGCCGGAAATAGGAATCGAACCTACGACCTACGCATTACGAATGCGCCGCTCTACCAACTGAGCTATTCCGGCGTAAGTGCCGAATTCTAGGGCCAGCAGGCCCCCGGGTCAATTCACCAGCGTGATGCGCAGTTCCTTGGGCAGGGCGAACACCACGTTTTCCGGCTCGCCCTCGAGGTGCTCGACCAGGCTGGCGCCCAGCTCCTGCAGGCGGTTGACCACGCCCTGCACCAGCACTTCCGGCGCCGAGGCGCCGGCGGTCACGCCCACGCGCGCCACGCCCGCCACCCATTCGGGGTCGATGTGGCTGGCGCCGTCGATCAGGTAGGCGCGCGCGCCCTGCTTCTCGGCCAGCTCGCGCAGGCGGTTGGAGTTGGAGCTGTTCACCGAGCCCACCACCAGCACCACCTCGCAGCGGCCGGCCAGCAGGCGCACGGCGTCCTGGCGGTTCTGCGTGGCGTAGCAGATGTCGTCGTGCTTGGGGCCCTGGATGGCCGGGAAGCGGGCCTGCAGGGCGGCGATGATCTCGCGGGTGTCGTCCACCGACAGCGTGGTCTGGGTGGTGAAGGCCAGCTGGTCGGGCTGGTTCACCTGCAGCGTGGCCACGCAGTTGAGGTCTTCAACCAGATAAATGCGGCCTTCGCCAAACTCGCGCTTCCACTGCCCCATCGTGCCCTCCACTTCCGGATGGCCAGCGTGGCCGATCAGGATCACGTCGCGGCCGGCGCGGCAGTGCCGGGCCACTTCGATGTGCACCTTGGTGACCAGCGGGCAGGTGGCGTCGAACACCTTCAGGCCGCGGCGCTGGGCTTGGGCGCGCCCGGCCTGGGCCACGCCGTGGGCGCTGAAGATCACCGTGGCGCCGGCCGGCACCTCGTCCAGCTCTTCGACGAACACCGCGCCGCGCTGGCGCAGGTCTTCCACCACGAACCGGTTGTGCACCACTTCATGGCGCACGTAGATGGGCGCGCCCAGCGAGTCGATGGCGCGCTTGACGATTTCGATCGCGCGATCGACGCCGGCGCAGAAACCGCGGGGATTGGCCAGGAGGACTTCCATGGGCCGATTATCGCGCGTCCGGGGCCGGCGTGGCCGGCTTGAAGCTGAACAGCACCAGCAGCACCGCGCCGACCACGATGCAGGAGTCGGCGACGTTGAACGTGGGCCAGTGCGGCAGGTCGGTGAAGCCCAGGTACCAGTCCACGAAATCCACCACGTAGCCGAAGCGCAGCCGGTCGACCAGGTTGCCGATGGCCCCGGCGATCACCAGCGCCAGCGGCAGCGCGTTGCGCCAGTCGGCGCGCGGCGTCAGCCGCAGCCACAGGGCCATCACGGCGCTGATGACCACCGCCAGCCCCGAGAAGAACCACTTCTGCCAGCCGCCGGCGTCCGACAGGAAGCTGAAGGCGGCGCCGTAGTTGTGGACCAGCGTCCAGTTCCAGAAACCGTCTATCACCGGCACCGGGCGCAGGTATTCCAGGTTCGTGATGGCCAGCCATTTGCTGGCCTGGTCGGCGACGATCAGCAGCAGCGACAGCCACAGCCAGGCCAGGGCGTTGGGGCGCGGCGGTGAACGCAGGTCGCGCAGCGTCTCGGACAGGGATTCGCGCAGGGACATCAGAACCACCGCCGCTGTTCGCCATCGCCACTGATGTTGTCCACGCAGCGGCCGCAAAGGTCCGGGTCATCGGCATGGCTGCCGACGTCAGCGCGGTAGTGCCAGCAGCGCACGCACTTCGCGTGCCCGGTGGACACCGCGTGGACCCAGGGCCCGGCGCCCGCCTCCGGCTTGGCAGCGACCGGCTTGAGGTCGAAGCGGGACGTGATGAAGAAGAAGCGCAGTTCGTCCGCCACCGGCGCCAGCCGGGCCAGTGTCGCCTCGTCAACGTACAGGTCCACCTCGGCCTCCAGCGAAGCGCCGATGGCGCCTTCCGCGCGCATCGGCTCCAGCACCTTGCTGACGGTTTCCCTCAGGGCCAGCAGGTGCGCGAAGCCCTCGGCCGAAAGCGCGGCGTCGGCCGGCATCGGCGAGAGGCCGTCGTACCAGGTGGCGAACAGCACGTTGCCACCGCGCTCGCCCGGCAGGTGCTGCCAAAGCTCGTCGGCGGTGAAGCTGAGCACCGGCGCCACCCAGCGCGTGAACGCCTCGGCGATGCGGAACATGGCGCTTTGCGCCGAACGGCGGCCGTGGCTGTCCACCGGCATCGTGTAAAGCCGGTCCTTGGTGACGTCCAGGTAAACCGAGCCCAGGTCGCCGGTGCAGAAGTTTTGCACCTTGGCCACCACGGCGGCGAAATCGTAGCGCTCGTAGGCGGCCTTGATCTCTTCCTGCAGCGCCTGCGCGCGGTGCACGGCCCACTGGTCGAGCAGCAGCAGCTGGTCGTTGCCCAGCAGGTTGGCGGCCGGATCGAAACCGTGCAGGTTGCCCAGCAGGAAGCGCGCGGTGTTGCGAATGCGGCGGTAGGCGTCGGCCGTGCGCTTGAGGATTTCGTCGGACACCGACATCTCGTTGCGATAGTCGGTGGACGCCACCCACAGGCGCAGCACGTCGGCGCCCAGCGAATCGTTCACCTTCTGCGGCTCCACCGTGTTGCCGATGGACTTGGACATCTTGCGGCCCTGGGCGTCCACGGCGAAGCCGTGCGTCAGCACCTGCCGGTAAGGCGCCGCCCCATCCATCGCGATACCGGTGAGCAGCGAGCTCTGGAACCAGCCGCGGTGCTGGTCGGAACCCTCCAGGTAGAGGTCGGCGGGCTTGCGCAGGCCGTCTTCGGTGCGCGCGGCCAGCACGGCCTCGTGGGTCACGCCGGAATCGAACCACACGTCCAGGATGTCGGTGACCTTGAAGTAGTCGGCCGCCTCGGCGCCCAGGAACTCGGCGGCATCAAGCGAGAACCAGGCGTCGGTGCCCTGCTGCTGCACGCGGTCGGCGATGGTGCGCATGAACTCCACGGACCGCGGATGCGGCTCGCCGGTGACGTGGTTTACGAACAGCGCGATCGGCACGCCCCAGGTGCGCTGGCGGCTGATGCACCAGTCCGGGCGGCCGTCGATCATGCCGGCGATGCGGGCCTCGCCCCACTCGGGCACCCAGGCCACGCCCTTGATCGCTTCGAGTGCGTCGCGGCGCAGGTGCGCCTGCTCCATCGAAATGAACCACTGCGGCGTGGCGCGGAACGCCACCGGCGACTTGTGCCGCCAGCAGTGCGGGTAGCTGTGCGTGAGCTTGCCCGACGCGAGCAGAACGCCGCGCTCGGCCAGCAGCGCGGTGATGCTGTCGTTGGCCTTCCAGATGTACTGCCCCGCGAACAGCGGCGTGCCCGGCAGGTACACACCGTTGCCGCCCAGCGGGTTGATCTGCGCCGGGCTGAATTTCTCCAGCAGGCCGTACTTCAGGCCCACCTGGAAGTCCTCCTGGCCGTGGCCGGGCGCCGTGTGCACCGCGCCGGTGCCGGCTTCGGTGGTGACGTGGTCGCCGAGGATGACTTCGATGGCGCGCTCGTAGAACGGATGGCGAAGCGAGAACCCTTCCAGCGCGGCGCCGGGCGCGTGTCCCAGCAGCACGGGCGCGTCGATGCCGTAGCGCTTGAGCGCTTCGGTGGCCAGCGCCTCGGCCAGCACCAGCAGCACGCGCTGGTCGCCGCGCGCGGGGCCTTCCACCAGCACGTAGTCGATTTCCGCACCCAGCGTTACCGCAACGCTGGCGGGCAACGTCCAGGGCGTGGTGGTCCAGATCGGCACGGCGACCAGGGTGCCTGCCGGCAGCGTGACGCCGAACTTTCCGGCCAGCGCCGCCGGCTCGAAGGCGTCATAGGCCACGTCCACCATCGGCGAAACCTTGTCGGCGTATTCGATCTCGGCTTCGGCCAGGGCCGAACCGCAGTCGAAGCACCAGTGCACCGGCTTCACGCCGCGGGTGAGGTGGCCGCGCTCGACGATCTTCGCCAACGACCGCAGCATGTCGGCCTCGAACGAGAAGTCCATCGTGCGGTAGGGATGGTCCCAGTCGCCCAGCACGCCCAGGCGCCGGAAATCCTTCGACTGCCCGGCGATCTGTTCGCCGGCGTACTCGCGGCACTTGGCGCGGAAGGCGGCCGCGTCGAGCTTGTCGCCGACCTTGCCGAACTTCTTCTCCACCACCAGTTCAATCGGCAGGCCGTGGCAGTCCCAGCCGGGGACGTAGGGCGCATCGAAGCCCGACAGCAGCTTGGACTTCACCACCATGTCCTTGAGGATCTTGTTCACCGCATGGCCGATGTGGATCGAGCCGTTGGCATAGGGCGGGCCGTCGTGCAGCACGAACAGCGGACGGCCCTTGGCATTGGCGCGCACCTGGCCGTAAAGGCCCTGCTGCTCCCAGCCGGCCAGCATCGCCGGCTCGCGCTTGGGCAGGTCGCCGCGCATGGGGAACGCCGTTTCCGGCAGGCTGATGGTGTGCTTGTAGTCCTTGCCGCCGTTCTCGGTCACGCCATTGCTCCGCTGTGTTCCCTGTCGTGGCGCAGGACGCGCCGGGCTTGCTCCGAATCCTGGTCCATCTGTCGGACCAGGGCGGGCAAGTCATCGAATTTTTATTAGTCGCGCAGCTTGGCGACGAACTCCACTTCCCGCCGGCGGCCGAACCGGGCGCCGTCGAAGTCGAACACATGCGCCTCGAGCAGCGGCTCCACGCCCTGCACCGTGGGCCGCGTGCCCAGGCTGGACACGCTGGCGCGCGGCGTGGGGCCGATGCCGTGCACCCACGTGGCGTAAATGCCCGACAGCGCGGGGCGCTTGCCGGCGAGGCGGATGTTGGCCGTAGGGTAGCCGAGCTTGCGCCCCAGCTGACGGCCGCGCACCACCTTGCCGGCGATGGCGTAGCGTTTGCCGAGCGCGTGCGCCGCGCCGTCCAGGTCGCCGCCGGCCAGCTGTTGGCGCAGGCCGGTGCTGGAAACCCGCTCGCCGGCCGCATGCACGGCCTCGATCGAGCCGGCGCTGAAACCGTGCACCGCGCCCAGCGCCTGCAGCATGGCCATGTCACCGCGACGGTGATGGCCGAAGCGGAACTCCGGCCCCACCCAGACTTCGCGCGCGGCCAGCCGTTGCACCAGCACGCGTTCAACGAACTCTTCGGCCGACATCGCCGCCATCGCCGCGTTGAAGCGCAGCAGCCCCACCACGTCCATGCCCAGGTCGCGCAGGCCCTCGAATTTGGCGCGCGGCAGCAGCAGGCGCGGCGGCGCGCGTTCGCCGCCGAAGAACTCGCGCGGCAGCGGCTCGAAGCTCAGCGCCACGGCGGCCAGCGCCAACGTGCGCGCACGGTGGCGCACGTGGCCCACCAGCGCCCGATGCCCCACGTGGAGGCCGTCGAAGGCGCCGATGCACACCACGCTGCCCTGCGGGCAAGGTGACTTGCCCTCCACGTCCCGGAACAGCTTGCTCATGCCGAAATTATAGCTGCTGCCGGTCACGGCCCGCGAAGTTCGCGGGGACGCCAGCCCGAGGCCAGCAGCGCCAGGCCGTAGCCGGCGGCACCGGCCGCGACCACCGCCAGCAGCAGCACCCAGCGCATCGAGCCGCTCCAGGCGCGCCAGTCGCCGATCAGGTGGCTGGCCAGCAGCACGGCGCCGGCCAGGGCGGCGGATGCGAAAATGATGCGCAGCAGGTGCCGGCCCCAGCCCGGCGACAGCGTGAAGTCGCTGTCGCGCTTGAGCGAGCCCCACAGCAGCCACGCGTTCGCCAGCCCCGCCAGTCCGGTGGCCAGGGCGATGCCGGCATGCGCGCCGGGCACGCCGCCCAGCCACAGCGGCGTTACCAGGGCGGCAGTCAGGGCGACGTTGATGAAGACGGTCTTGACCGCCGCGCGCATCGGCGTGCGGGTGTCCTGGCGGGCGTAAAACGCCGACAGCAGCACTTTGCTGGCCATGAAGCCGGGGATGCCCAGGCTCATGGCCACAAGGCTCAGGGCGGTCATGCGGCTGTCGGCAGCGACGAATTCGCCGCGCTCGAACATGGTGATCGACAGCGGTTCGGCCAGCAGCGCCAGGCCCAGCGCGGCCGGCACGGCCACCAGCAGCACCGTCCGCAGCCCCCAGTCGAGCGCGTCGGCGTACCCGGCACCGTCGCCGTCGGCGCTGCGGCGGGACAGGTGCGGCAGGATCACGGTTGCCAGCGCCACGCCGAACAGGCCCAGCGGGAATTCGACCAGGCGGTCGGAGTAGTAGAGCCAGCTCTGGCTGCCGTCCACCAGCAGCGAGGCGAACATGGTGCCAACGATGAGGTTGAGCTGGGCCACCGACGACGAGAACAGCGTCGGCAACATCAGCTTGCCCACCCGCACCACGCCCGGATGCTTGAGCTTGAGCCGCAGCCGCGGGCGCAGGCCCAGCCGGCCCATCGCCGGCCACAGCAGCACCAGCTGCAGCACGCCGGCCGCCAGCACGCCCCAGGCCAGCGCCGTGATCGGCACGTCCAGCAGCGGCGACAGCCACACCATCGCCGCGATCACCGCCAGGTTGTGCAGCACGGGCGTGACCGCGGGCAGTGCGAAGCGCTGGAAGCTGTTGAGGACGGCGCCGGCCAGCGCGGTCATGGACACCAGGGCCAGGTAGGGAAAGACGATGCGCAGCAGGTGCGAGGTGAGCTCGAACTTTTCCGGGTTGTCCAGGCTGCCGGGCGCGATCAGGGCCACCACCAGCGGCGCCGCCAGCATGCCCAGGCCGCTGACCACCAGCACGGTGGCGCACAGGGCGCCGGCAACGTGGTCGAGGAAATCCTTCAGGGCCGCCGGGTCGTTCTTCTGGCGCAGCTCCGACAGCACCGGCACGAAGGCCGAGGCGAACGAGCCTTCGGCGAAGATGCGCCGCAGGTAGTTGGGGATGCGGTAGGCCACCGCGAAGGCGTCGACGATGCCGCCGGCGCCAAACAGGTTGGCCTGGACCATGTCGCGCACGAATCCGGCGATCCGGGACAGCAGGGTCATGGCGCTGAAAACAGCCGTGGAGCGCAGCAGGCCGCTGGTTTTCATGCCACTGCCCCCCCGGCGCGGCATGGCAATTGACTCAAGCGGCCCGATCGCCCATAATTTCGGGTCTTTCCAGCACCACCCCAGCCGTCACCCAATATTCCCCGCCGGTTTTCACCGATCCGGCTACCAACCATCGATTCCAGGAGCCCTCCGTGGCCAACATCAAGTCCGCCAAGAAGCGCGCCAAGCAGACCGTCGTCCGCAACGCCCGCAATTCCAGCCAGCGCTCCATGCTGCGCACCGCCGTGAAGAAGGTCATCAAGGCCCTGGAAGCCAAGGACGCCGCCGGCGCCGAAGCCGCCTTCGCGACCGCCCAGCCGATCCTCGACCGCTACTCGGCCCGTGGCCTGATCCACCGCAACAAGGCTGCCCGCCACAAGAGCCGCATCAGCGCGCACATCAAGGCGCTCAAGCAGGCCTGATCCGGCGGCGCCGCAGGGCGCCCCCCGCTCAAGCGAAGAAAGGCCGGCGAAAGCCGGCCTTTTTGCTGCCTGCGATCCGCAGCCGCCGGCCACGGCCGGATGCTGCGGCGCCGCGGCCACGCCAGCGCGGTCAGGCATTGCGCGTCATCTCCGCACGCGCCGCGGCGTCTTCGTCGGCTTCCGCCTGGGCGGCCTTCAGGTCGTCGAAGAACTGCTGGATCCCCAGCACCACCGGCCAGGTGCCTTCGCGGCCGATGGCCGACACCATGAACCAGGGCTCTTTCCAGTCCAGGGCCTGGATAACCGCCTCGGCGCGCGCCTGGCGCTCGTCCTCGGGGATCAGGTCGGCCTTGTTGAGCACCAGCCAGCGCGGCTTCTCGAGCATTTCAGGGTCGTACTTGCGCAGCTCGTTCTCGATCGCGCGGACCTGGGTGACCGGGTCGACGCCGTCTTCGAACGGGGCCATGTCCACCAGGTGCAGCAGCACGCGGGTGCGCTGCACGTGGCGCAGGAACAGGCTGCCCAGCCCCGCGCCGTCGGCGGCGCCCTCGATCAGGCCGGGGATGTCGGCGATGACGAAGCTGCGGTCCATTTCCACGCGGACCACGCCCAGGTTCGGGTGCAGGGTGGTGAACGGGTAGTCGGCCACTTTCGGGGTGGCCGAGGAAACCGCTCGGATGAAGGTGGACTTGCCGGCGTTGGGGAAGCCCAGCAGGCCCACGTCGGCCAGCAGCTTCATCTCCATGCGGATCTCGCGCTCTTCGCCCGGCGTGCCGGTGCCGGCCTTGCGCGGCGCACGGTTCACCGAACTCTTGAAGTGCACGTTGCCCTTGCCGCCGACGCCGCCCTGGGCCACCAGCAGGCGGTCGCCGTGCTCGGTGAGGTCGCCGATGATCTCGTCGGTCTCGACGTTGATCACCTCGGTGCCGATGGGCACGCGGATGGTGACGTCTTCGCCGGCCTTGCCGAAGGCCTGCCGGCCCATGCCGTTCTGGCCGCGCTGGGCGCGGAACTGGCGCTGGTGGCGGAAGTCGATCAGCGTGTTGAGGTTCTCGTCGGCTTCCAGCCAGACGCTGCCGCCGTTGCCGCCGTCGCCGCCATCGGGACCGCCGAGCGGAATGAACTTCTCGCGTCGGAAGCTGATGCAGCCGTTGCCGCCGTCGCCGGCGATGACCAGGATCTGGGCTTCATCTACGAATTTCACTGGGTACTTCCCGGGCGACGGAACGAGCCGAACGCCTCGATTGTGGGCCGTCCGCGCCGCGCCGTGAAGGGCGCGGGCCGGACCAGCCGGATTCTGAAATGAAAAGCCCCGCCGAAGCGGGGCCCTTCACGGGGTACCGGGCCGGGTTCAGGCCGCCGGGACCACGCTCACGGTGCGACGCTTCTGCGGACCCTTGACGGCGAAATTGACCACGCCGTCCACCAGGGCGAACAGGGTGTGGTCGCGGCCGAGGCCGACGCCCATGCCCGGATGGTACTGGGTGCCGCGCTGGCGGATGATGATGTTGCCGGCTTCGATCGCCTGGCCGCCATACATCTTCACACCAAGGTATTTCGGGTTCGAATCGCGGCCGTTGCGGGACGAGCCTACGCCTTTTTTCTGTGCCATGACGTTATCTCCTCAGCTCAGCCGGCGATGCCGGTGATTTCGATTTCGGTGAAGTACTGGCGATGGCCCATCTGCTTGCGATGGTGCTTGCGCCGACGGAACTTGACGATGCGGACCTTGTCGAGACGGCCGTGCGACTTGATGGTCGCGGTGACCTTCGCGCCAGCGACGTTCGGGGTGCCAACGGTGACGGTGTCGCCGTTGCCAACCATCAACACGCTGTCGATGTCGAAGCTCTTGCCTTCTTCCAGGTCGATCTTCTCGACCTTCAGGGTCTCGCCCTGCATCACGCGGTATTGTTTACCGCCGGTAACGATGATTGCGTACATGACCGGGATTCCTCTAGTAGTTATTTTGAGAACGCCTGCCCGCGGTCAACGGGACAGAAGCGGAATTATGGGCAAAAACCCCTTGCCGGTCAAACCCTTCCCCACAAACGGGGTCAGGTTCGCTTTCACCGGCCAGTGAGACAAGCCCTGCCCGCCCCCGGGAAGTGAACCTGACCCCGTTCCGGGCGGGCAAACGCTTGGCGGGGCGTGGGTTTGCGGGCGGCGGTGCGGGGGTCACGGCCCGCCGACACCGGGCTGCTAGACTGCCCGGTTCCTCCCCCAGGAGCCGCCCCCAGGCGCATGGACACGATCCGCATCCGCGGTGCCCGCACCCATAATCTCAAGAACATCGACCTCGACCTGCCGCGGGACAAGCTCATCGTGATCACGGGCCTGTCGGGGTCGGGCAAGAGCTCGCTCGCCTTCGACACCATCTACGCCGAGGGCCAGCGCCGCTACGTCGAATCCCTGTCGGCCTATGCCCGGCAGTTCCTGAGCGTGATGGAAAAGCCCGACGTCGACCACATCGAGGGCCTGAGCCCGGCGATTTCGATCGAACAGAAGTCCACCTCGCACAACCCCCGGTCCACCGTGGGCACCATCACCGAGGTCTACGACTACCTGCGGCTGCTGTTCGCCCGGGTCGGCACCCCGCGCTGCCCCGACCACCACTACCCGCTGGAGGCCCAGACCGTAGGCCAGATGGTGGACCAGGTGCTGGCCATGCCGGCCGACCACCGCTACATGCTGCTGGCCCCGGTGATCCGCGACCGCAAGGGTGAGCACGCCCAGGTGTTCGACCAGCTGCGCGCCCAGGGCTTCGTGCGCGTGCGCGTGAACGGCGCGCTGTACGAACTCGACGCCGTGCCGGCCCTGGCCCTGCGCCAGAAGCACACCATCGAAGCGGTGATCGACCGCTTCAAGCCGCGCGAGGACATCAAGCAGCGGCTGGCCGAAAGCTTCGAAACCGCGCTCAAGCTCGGTGACGGCCTGGCCCACGTGCAGGACCTGGACGACGCCAGCGTCGCGCCCCTGCTGTTCTCGTCCAAGTTCAGCTGCCCGGCCTGCGACTACGCCCTGCCCGCACTCGAGCCGCGCCTGTTCTCGTTCAACTCGCCGATGGGCGCCTGCCCCAGCTGCGACGGCCTGGGCGTTTCCCAGTTCTTCGACCCGTCCCGGGTGGTGGTACATCCGGAGCTGAGCCTGGCCGCCGGCGCCGTGCGCGGCTGGGACCGCCGCAACGCCTACTACTTCCAGCTGATCGCGTCGCTGGCCAAGCACTATGGCTTCGATGCCGACACGCACTGGCAGGAACTCACCGAGAAGGTGCAACACGCCGTGCTGTACGGCAGCGGCGACGAGATCATCACCTTCACCTACCTTACCGAATCCGGCGGCCGCACCCAGCGCAAGCACAAGTTCGAGGGCATCGTGCCCAACCTCGAGCGCCGCTACCGCGAAACCGAGTCGCAGGTGGTGAAGGAAGAGCTGGCCAAGTTCATCTCCAACCGCGCCTGCCCCGACTGCGGCGGTGCCCGCCTGAACCGCTCGGCCCGCAACGTGTTCGTGGCCGAACGCAACCTGTCCCAGCTCACGCTGCTGCCGGTGGACGAGTCCCTCGCCTTCTTCTCCACGCTGAGCCTGCCCGGCTGGCGCGGCGAAATCGCCACCAAGATCGTCAAGGAAATCCGCGACCGCCTGCGCTTCCTGGTGGACGTGGGCCTGGATTACCTCACCCTGGAACGCAAGGCCGACAGCCTGTCGGGCGGCGAAGCCCAGCGCATCCGCCTGGCCAGCCAGATCGGCGCCGGCCTGGTGGGCGTGATGTACGTGCTGGACGAGCCGTCCATCGGCCTGCACCAGCGCGACAACGAGCGCCTGCTGGGCACCCTCACCCGCCTGCGCGACATGGGCAACACCGTCATCGTGGTGGAACACGACGAGGACGCCATGCGCCTGGCCGATTACATCGTGGACATCGGCCCGGGCGCCGGCGTGCACGGCGGCGAAGTGGTGGCCCAGGGCAACTATGAAGACATCCTCAAAGCGCCGCGCTCGGTCACCGGCGCCTACCTGTCGGGCCGCCGCAGCATCGAAATACCGAAGAAGCGCCACAAGGCCAACCCCAAGATGCAGCTGCAGCTGCTGGGCGCCAGCGGCAACAACCTCAAGAACGTCGACCTCACCATCCCGGCCAGCCTGCTCACCTGCATCACCGGCGTGTCGGGTTCGGGGAAGTCCACGCTGATCAACGACACGCTGTACCACCTGGCCGCCAACGAGCTCAACGGCGCTTCCCACACCGTCGCGCCTTACCGCGAAGTGGTCGGGATGGAGCTGTTCGACAAGGTGGTGGACATCGACCAGTCACCCATCGGCCGCACGCCGCGTTCCAACCCGGCCACCTACACCGGCCTGTTCACGCCGCTGCGCGAGCTGTTCGCGCAGGTGCCCGAGGCGCGCGCGCGCGGCTATTCGCCGGGCCGCTTCAGCTTCAACGTACGCGGCGGCCGCTGCGAGGCCTGCCAGGGCGACGGCCTGATCAAGGTGGAGATGCACTTCCTGCCCGACGTCTACGTGCCCTGCGACGTCTGCCACGGCAAGCGCTACAACCGCGAGACGCTGGAGATCCGCTACAAGGGCTACACCGTGCACGATGTGCTGGACATGACCGTGGAGGACGCCCTGGCGCTGTTCGAGCCCGTGCCCACCCTGGCCCGCAAGCTCGAGACGCTGATGGACGTGGGCCTGAGCTACATCAAGCTGGGCCAGTCGGCCACCACGCTGTCGGGCGGCGAAGCCCAGCGCGTGAAGCTGTCCAAGGAACTCAGCCGCCGCGACACCGGGCGCACGCTGTATATCCTGGACGAACCCACCACCGGCCTGCACTTCCACGACATCGAACACCTGCTGGCCGTGCTGCACAAGCTGCGCGACGACGGCAACACCATCGTGGTGATCGAACACAACCTGGACGTGATCAAGACCGCCGACTGGGTGATCGACCTGGGCCCGGAAGGCGGCCACCGCGGCGGCCAGATCCTGGCCGAAGGCACGCCCGAATACCTGGCCACCGTGGCCGAGTCCCACACCGGCCGCTTCCTGGCCAAGATGCTGGCGCCGGCCGAGCCGACGCCGGCCAAGGCCAAGCCGAAGGCCGCGACCAAGGCCACCACCAAGGCCGCGCCCGCGCCCAAGGCCACCACCCGGAAGAAGTCCGCATGAACCCCATCGTCTACCGACTGGACATCGAGTCGCGCTGGCGCGACATGGACGCGTTCAACCACGTCAACAACGCCAGCTACCTGGGCTACATCGAAGAGGCGCGCGTGCGCTGGTTCAAGTCGCTTTCCACCGACTGGGCCGGCGAAACCTCGGCCCCGGTGATGGCGTCGGTGACCGTGAACTACAAGCGCCCCGCGCACTGGCCCGAGACGCTGCGCATTGAACTGGCCGCCGAGCGCGTGGGCGGCAAGAGCCTCACGCTGGCCCATCGCATCGTTTCGGCGTCCGACCCGGACGTGATGTATTGCGACGGCCACACGGTGTTGGTGTGGGTGGACCGCAGCGGCCAATCGGTGGTGTTGCCGGACGCCGTGCGCGCCGCCTGCACGGCGGCCTGACGCTTCAAGGCGTCAAGGCGCTTCGCGGCGCACCGGGAACAGGGCGAACAGGCGCCGCCCATCGGCCAGCACCAGTCGCACGCCGGCCTGGTCGCCTTCGGCCAGCGCGCGGCGCGGCTTCATCAGCATCAGGTGCAGGCCGCCCGGCTCGAACACCAGCGATTGGCCCGGCGCCAAGGTCAGCTCGCCGACGTGGCGCATCCGGCTGACGCCGTCCACCACGTCGCTGCGGTGGATCATCGGCATGTCGAAGTCACGGCTTTCCACGTCGGTCACCACCACGGCCGCGCGGCACGGATTGCGCAGCACCAGGTAGCCCGCCAGCGTGGTGGCCCCCGGCGGCGCTGCCCGCACCCAGGGCTTTTCGATCACCGGCGCGCAGGTTTCCGCCGCCCCAACCGAAGCTGAAGCCAAGCAGGCCAGCGTTAACCCCACCATCAAGCGCAGTACGTTCATGGGCCTATGATAATCCCACGCGCCCCCTGGAGTTGCTGATGAATCGCACACTGATCGCCACCGCACTGGCCACTGCCCTGGTCGGCCTCGCCCCCGCGCATGCGGCCACGCCTTCACTCACCGTTTACAGCGGCGACCACGATGCCGTGGTGCAGTCCGATGCCACGCCCGGCGGCCCGGGCTTCGCGCTGTACCGGTCCACCCTGGGCTTCGACCTGGACGCCGGGGACAACACCAGGCGACTGGGCGGCCTGCCGGGCGCGCTGGACGCCAGCTCGGTGCGCCTGCGCCCGCTGGGCGAGGCCACCGTGCGCGGCCAGCGCTTCGACTTCGCCCTGGCCGGCCAGGAGGCGCTGCTCAAGCGCGCCATCGGCCAGTCCATCACCGTCGAACAGGCGGTCGGGGACAGCCGCCAGACCTATGCCGGCGTGCTGCTGGCGGCGGGCAACGGCCTCACCCTGCGCCTGCCCGACGGCCGGGTGAAGATGCTCGCGGACTACGCCAGCTTCGAACTCGCCGCGCTGCCGGAAGGCATGGTGGTCGAACCCACCCTGGCCTGGGACATCGACGCCGCGCGCGCCGGCCGCCAGGACTTCGAACTCGGCTATTCCACGGCGGGCCTGGCCTGGCGCGCCGAGTACCAGGCGGACCTGTCGGGCGGCACGAAGGCCTGCCGCATGGCGCTGGAAGGCGCGGCGATGGTGGTGAACCGCTCCGGCGCCGACTTCAACGGCGTGGCCCTGACGCTGGTGGCCGGCGAGCCCAACCGCGTGTCGGCCCCGGGCCCGGAGATGTACGCCAAGGACATGATGATGGCGCGCGGTTCGGCGGCGCCGCAGGCTCCGCCCGCGCTGGCCTCCGGTCAATACCACGCCTACCGCCAGCCCGCCAGCAGCACGCTCCCCCAGGGCAGCGTGCAGCGCCTGCCGCTGGTGGATCGCGCGCAGGGCGTTGCCTGCGAGCGCCGCTACGAAACCCGCGCCGAATTCGGCGACTGGCGTCCGCCGCAGCCGATGATCGACGCCAACTTCAACAGCCCCGCCGGCGAACAGCCGGTGATCGCCAGCCTTCGCTTCAAGAACGCGTCGCAGGCCGGCCTGGGCATGCCGCTGCCGGCCGGCCGCGTGCGCGTGTTCGACAACGGCGACCTGCTGGGCGAAGCCAACCTGGGCCACACCCCCGCCAACGCCGAGGTGTCGCTGGCGCTGGGCACGGTGTTCGACCTGTCGGCCGAGCGCACCCGCGAATCCTTCAGCGTTGACCGCGCCGGCCGCCAGATGGAAGAACGCATCAGCGTGCTGGTGCGCAACGCCAAGTCCGAAGCGGCCACGGTGCGCGTGGTTGAACCGCTGCCGCGCTGGTCGGACTGGGAAATTGTTTCCAGCACGACGCCGGCCCTGCGCAAGGACGCCCAGTCCGCCGCCTTCGACCTGGCCGTTCCGGCCGGCGGCGAGGCGCGGATCACGTACACGGTGCGGTATCGTTGGGCTCCTGACGTCCCGGTCAACTGAGGCCACCCGATGACCATCGAACTGCACCGCCACGGCGCCATCCAGGAAATCCGCCTCGCGCGGCCACCGGTCAATGCGCTGACGCCTGAACTGCTGGCGGCGCTGCGCACCGCGGTGCAGTCGGCGCCGTCGGAAGGCGCGCGCGGCATCATCCTCACCGGCGGCAGCAAGGTGTTTTCGGGCGGCATGGACGTGCCGCACCTGATGGCCCTGGACCGGACCGGGCTGAAGGCAGGCTGGTCGTCGCTGTTCGCGGCGGCCCGCACCATCGCCAACTCACCGATCCCCGTCGTGGCCGCGATCGGGGGCCACAGCCCGGCCGGCGGCTGCGTGCTGGCGCTGTGCTGCGACTACCGCATCATGGCGCGCGGCCCCTTCCGCATCGGCCTCAACGAAGTACAGGTGGGCCTGGTGGCCCCCGATGCCATCCAGCACCTGCTGCGCCGCGTGGTCGGCACCTATCGCGCCGAGCGCCTGCTGGTGGCGGGTGCGCTGGTGGATTCCGAACAGGCGCTGGCCATCGGCCTGGTGGACGAACTCACCGACGACGTGCTGACGCGCGCGCAGCACTGGCTGGAAGAACTCCTGGCGCTGCCGCCCACGGCGATGCAGGCCACGCGGCGCATCGCCAGGGCCGACATGGGCGAAGCGCTGAAGGGCTTCACCGACCCCGAACTCGACGGTTTCCTCGACGACTGGTACGCGCCGGCCACCCAGGCCGCGCTGCAGGCGCTGGTGGCCCGCTTGAAGAAGTGAACCGCCCCGCCGCCCTGCGCCACGCCGCGCTGCTGTTGCTGCTGCTGACCCTGGCCGCCTGCACCCAGCCCCTGCCGGTGGACAAACGCGACTACATCGGCCACTGGCAGGGCGAAGGCGTCAGGCTGGTCATCCAGACCGATGGCCAGGCCAGCTACGAGCGGGTCAAGGACAAGCGGCGCATGTCCATCAACGGACCCACGCATTCGTTCACCACCGACGGCTTCAAGATCGGCATCGGCCCGCTGAGCGCCCGCTTCAAGGTCAGCTCAGCGCCGGCGCAGACCGACGGCAAGTGGCGCATGACCGTGGACGGCGTGGTGCTGACCCGCCGGGACCTGGGCGAACAGCTGCAGAAAAACCAGCCTTCGATCGACCTGTGATCAGTCGTCGCGCGCCACTGGCCGCGAACGATCACTGACCCACCCGCTCCAGGAACCCGCGTAAACGCGGGCCCCGTCGAGACCGGCATGCGCCATCGCCAACAGGTTGTGGCAGGCCGTCACGCCCGAACCGCACGACAGCACCACGTCGGCCGGTGCGCGCTCGCCGATCAGAGCCTGGAAATCTGCACGCAGTTCGCTGGGCGAGCGCAGGCGGCCGCTGTCGAGGTTGGCCGCGAAGGGCCGGTTCACTGCACCGGGAATATGGCCAGCCACGGGATCGAGCGGTTCAACGTCGCCGCGGAAGCGTTCGGGCGCGCGGGCATCCACCAGCCAGCCCGGCGCCTCGCCGAGGCGCGCGGCCACGTCGTCGGCCGTGGCGATGGCCGCCGCATTGAAGTGCCCCGCGTAGTGACCGGGCGCGATTCGTGGCGCCGCAGACTCCATCGCCAGCCCCAGCGAACGCCAGGCGGCCACGCCACCATCCAGCACCGCCACCCGCGAATGGCCCATCAAGCGCAGCAGCCACCACAGCCGCGCCGCGGCCATCGATCCGTCGCCGGCGTCATAGGCCACCACCTGTGAGTCTGCGTTGACGCCCAGCCGCGCCAGCGTCCGGTTGAAGTCCTCGGCCTCGGGCAGCGGATGGCGCCCGTGGGACGGCGGCTTGCGATGATCCGACAGGTCGCGGTCCAGGTGCGCGTGGCCCGCGCCAGGCAGGTGCGACGCGCGCCAGTCGCGCTCACCGGCATCGGCGTCGGCCAGCGCGTGGCGGCAATCCACCAGCACCAGGCCGGGCTGGCCCAGCGCGGCGGCCAGGTCCGAGGGGGCGACGATCGTGGTCCAGTTCGTCATGTGGCCTGCTCCAGCCGGCGACGGAAGTTCACCAGCATCGCGGCCGTTGCGCCCCAGATGCGGTGGCCCTGGTAACGGTACTCCAGCAGGCTGCGGCGGCGGCCCTGCCAGTCCACTTCAAGCTCGTTCACGTTGCCTGGGTCGAGCAGGAAGCCCAGCGGCACTTCGATGGCCTCGGCCACCTCGGTGGGATCCAGGCGCGGCACATAGTCGCGCGACACCGTCGCCACCACGGGGAACACGTGGAAGCCGGTGATGGTGACGAAAGGATCCAGGTAGCCCAGCGGCACTGAAAGACCGCGCGCCAATCCCACTTCCTCGTCGGCCTCGCGCAGCGCCGCGGCCAGGGGATCGGCGTCCCCGGGGTCGATGCTGCCGCCCGGAAAGCTGATCTGGCCGGCGTGGTGGCGCAGCGCTTCGGTGCGACGGGTCAGCAGCACGCGCGGCCCGTCGGCGCGGTCTATCAATGCCACCAGCACGGCGGCCGGGCGCAGGAAGGCCGCCTGCGGCAGTAGGTCGGCGAGTTCGGCGTGGTTCCAGCCCGGCCCGGAGGGCGCGTGGGCCAGCGGATGCAGGGCGCGCGGCAGTCGTTCGAACGGATCGAACGGGGGGATCACACCCTGCCAGCCTCACGAACCGGAAGCACCACGTCCATGACGTGCTGTCGTTCGGCGTCGCTCATCTGCGACCAGAAAGTGATTTCGGCGGTGGTGCGATGGCAGCCTTCGCACAGGCCCTGCCCGTCGAGCGAGCAGATGCCGATGCAGGGGCTGAGCACCGCGTGCAGTGGACTGTTCATCGATGATTGGCCAAAAAAAACGCCGCGCCGGGAACAGACCCGGCGCGGCGCAGAGACGTTGTTACTGGACGCTGACCAGCTTGATGTCGAACACCAGGGCCTGGCCCGGGCCGACCGGCGAACGCGGGTCGTTGCCGAAAGCCTTGTCGGCCGGAAGGAAGACCTCCCAACGCGAACCGGACGGCATCATCAGCAGCACTTCCTGCACGCCCTTGATCGGGAACTCGCTGAGCTTGAAGGTGGCCGGGGTCGGATTCTGCTGGGCGTAGGTGTTGGCGAACTCCTGGCCGGTGGAAACCGAACCGCGGTAGTGCATGGCCACCGTGTTGGCCAGCGTCGGCTTGGCGCCGGTGCCCGGCTCGATCACGCGGTACTGCACGCCGGTGGGCAGCGTGGTGACGCCCGGCTTGGCGCGGTTGGCGGCCAGGAACGCGTCGGACTTGGCCTTGTTCTCGTTGGCGACCTTCTCGAACTCCGAGCGGGCCTTGGTCATCATGCGCTGCTGCAGGCCCGCCAGCTGGGCGTCCAGCTGGGGCTGCGGGTACTGCGCGGCGCGCTTGGCGAAGCCATCCTGCAGCGCCTTGATGACGGCGTTGATATCCACGTCCACGCCCTGCTGGGAAAGATCCTTGCCCAGGTCGTAACCAATGGCGTAGCTCAGCACGGGCTTGTTGACCGCGACCGGTGCCGGCGCTTGCTGCGCCTGCGGGGCCTGGGCCGGGGCGGTCTGGGCCACGGCAACGCCGGCGCTCAGACCAAGGGCCGCCAGACTGGCAGCCAACAGACGCAACTTCATCAGGAAATCTCCAGTTGTGGATGCCGGGACGATGTGGGGTCCCAGAGGCCGCGCTAGGATAGCCCCCACACGGCTGAACCGCCACTGACACACGGCCCGGACCCCTGCGGGCCAGGGCGGACAAGCCCCTCCCACTGCCCTTCGGAGCCGCCATGAACTTCACCCACTTGCTTTTGGAGGACCGCGGCGCGGTCCGCTGGATCACGCTCAATCGTCCTGAAAAACTCAATGCGCTCAATCGCGCCACCCTCAGCGAGCTGCACGCCGCCTTCGAAGCCGCCGGCAGCGACGACGCCGTGCGCGTGGTGGTGCTGACCGGCGCCGGCCCCAAGGCCTTCGTGGCCGGCGCCGACATCGCCGAAATGAACGGCCTGAGCGCGGTCCAGGGCCGCGATTTCTCGCGCCATGGCCAGCGGCTGATGAGCCGCATCGAACAGCTTGGCAAGCCGGTGCTGGCGATGGTGAACGGCTTTGCGCTGGGCGGCGGCCTGGAGCTGGCCATGGCCTGCCACCTGCGCATTGCCGCCGACACCGCCAAGGTCGGGCAGCCCGAGGTCAACCTGGGCCTGGTGCCCGGCTTTGGCGGCACCCAGCGCCTGCTGCGGCTGGCGGGGCGCTCGGCCACCCTGGAGCTGTGCCTGCTGGGCCAGCCCATCGACGCCCAGCGGGCCCTGCACCTGGGCATCCTGAGCCGGGTGGTGCCGGCCGACCAGCTTCAGGCCGAAACCACCCGCCTGGCGGAACAGCTGGCGCAATCGGCGCCGCAGGCGCTGCGCGGCGTCCTGGATGCGGTGCTGGTCGGCGGCGAGACGTCGCTCGAGGCCGGGCTGGACTACGAAACCCAGCTGTTCGCGGTGGCCTTCTCCACCGACGACATGAAAGAAGGCACCGACGCCTTCCTCGCACGCCGCAAGCCAAGCTTCACCGGTCGCTGAGCCACCGGTCGGTCAGATGCTCCTCAAGCGCTTCCACGGCGGGCTGACGCTCGCCGGACACAAGGCCGAGTCCACCGGGCGCGGGCTGGAGGCCAGCCCCCAGACCGCGGGGGTGGGCCTGTCCCGGCGGCCGCACCCCCGGACCCCGCGCCCCGCCGGCGGGGCGGGGGGGGCAACAGTGGCCCCGGGCCCC
>NZ_JAIBFH010000191.1 GCF_019459675.1 Arenimonas sp. | reverse complement strand
CCCCCCCCACCCCACCCCCACCACCACGCGGGGGTCCCCCCCCCCCCCTCAAACCACACCACCCCCCAACCCCCAAAAAACCCCCCGCGCCCCCGCCGCCCCCCCCCCCCCCCCCCGCGGCCAGCCGGTGCGCTACCGCATCCGCGCCAGCACGGCGGCACCGGCGGCCGACATCGACCTGTTCGTGGGCCGCGACTTCAACGTCAACGGCCTGCCCAGCGCCGGCGAGGAACAGTGCAATTCCCGCTCTGCTGGCTCCGCCGAGCTGTGCGAGCTGACGCTCTTCAGTGAAGCGGCGCCCATCCAGTACTGGATGATGGTGCAGAACTACGACGGCCCCGGCAGCAACGTGCGGGTGGACAGCGTGGTGGTGCCGCTGCAGGCGGTGGATTCACCCACCCTGGTGGCCTCCGGCCCGGGCAACGTCGCCGAGAACACTCCCTTCAAGATCCGCGTGGCCTACGACGACCCGACCATGGTCAACGGCGCGCAGCGCTTCGGCTATGTGTTCATCAAGTCCGGCCCGGGCGAGAACTCCACGGTGCTGGTGCCGGTGACGCTGACCCGGACGGGTGCGAGCTTCGAGCCGTTCGCGCTGGCCAACGGCACCGGCCGTGCGGTCACGCTGCCCAGCGGCACCAAGCATGAACGCCTGTACTTCGACGTGCCTCCGCACGCCACTTCGGTGCAGTTCAGCACCAGCGGCAGCACCGGCAACGTCGACTTCTACGTGGCGCGGGTGGCTTCGCCGACCGGCCCGACCATCGCCGCGGCCCCGGCCGACAACAACAACCCGGTGTACCGCGCGTTCGGCGCGGCGGGCGACGAAAGCCTCAACATTTCCGGCGCCAGCCTGCTGCCGGGTCGCTGGTACGTGGTCCCGGTCAACAACACCGGTGCCACGGTCAGCGCCACGGTCACCGCCACGGTGACCGCGCAGGGCGCCCGTCCGGGCTTCCTGTCGGGCCAGTACGTGAACGTTGCGCGCGACGGCCACGGCATGTTCGTCGACTTCGCCGGTCCGCAGGGTGCCCCCGACCAGTGGGTGACCGTCTGGTACACCTACCTCGAGGACAACACCCCCACCTGGTACTACTCGCAGGGCACTGCGCCCACGGCGGCGGGCATCTGGAAGTCCGAGCTGTTCCGTGTGGTCTGGGACGGCGATTCCACCCATGCGGTGGACGTGGGTGACGTGATCATCACCGAGACCGGCACCGAGACGATGACGCTCAGCTTCAACCTCGACGGCAAGAGCGGCTTCGAGACGATGGCGCGCGTGGGTGGCGGCAGCTGCCCGCAGTTCAACGCGCAGAACCTCGACGTGAGCGGCCACTGGTTCTCGCCCAGCCTGCCGGGCTTCGGCTACACCTACCTGGCCACCGGTGGTGCGAACCCGCAGGAAGTGCTGATCCCCTACGTTTACGACGGCAAGGGCTTCCCGCGCTGGCTTTACGGCCAGAAGGCCTTCGACGGCGCCAGCAACACCTTCAACATGCAGTGGTTCTCCGGCTTCTCGCCGCTGGCGGCCCCGGTGGGCCTGACCGGCACCGCGGCCGGCACCGCTACCCGTACGCTGGCCACCAACAGCCTCACCAACGTTTCGGTGACCAGCAACTTCGGCGGTGCCCTCACCGGCAGCTGGCTGCAGAACCGCGCGGTGAACCAGCTGTCGCAGCGCAAGAACTGCCAGTAAGCGCCACCCGGCTGTGAGAGGGGCCCTTCGGGGCCCCTTTTTTTTGCTCCGGACGGGCACGCGCGCTCGTTGTCATTCGCCGGTCCCTGCGTGAGAATCGGGCCAGTTCCTCCTTACCCCCCTCAGGCAGGATTGATCATGCGGACCGCTCCGTTGATGTTGGCCGTCACTCTCGGCCTGTTCCTGCCTGCCAGCGATCCGGGCGCGGCCCCTGGCGTTGAAACCGTGGCAAGCCAATCGCCGCGCGCCACTTACCTGGTGGCGTTCGACGAGCCGGCCGCCGCGCGTTTCCGCGGCTTCGAAGCCAGCGACAAGCACCGCCCGCGCCTGGCGGCCACCAGCGCGGTGGCCACCGGAGCCCGCAAGTACCTTGCGCAAAGCGTCGAAGCCCAGGCCTACGTTGCCTACCTGGACGAGCTGCGCGTGGCGCGTCTGGCCGATGCATCGCGCCGCTTCGGCCGGTCGCTGCAGCCGCGGTTCACCTACACGCACGCCATGAACGGCATGGCGTTGGAATTGACGGCCGCCGAGGCCAGCCAGCTGGCCGGCATGCCGGGGGTGCGCAGTGTGTCGCCCGACTTCAAACGCTTCCTGCAGACCGACCGGGGCCCGCAGTGGATCAAGGCCGACCAGGTCTGGAACGGCACCGCCACCGGGGTGGCCAATCGCGGCGAAGGGGTCATCGTCGGCGTGATCGACAGCGGCATCAACCGCGCGCATTCGGCGTTCGCGGGCACCGGCATCACCAATCCGCTGGGCGGCTTCCGCGGCTATTGCGCCGGCACGCCGGCGGCGTGCAACAGCAAGCTGATCGGGCTCTGGGATTTCACCACCAGCGCCATCGGCAACACCACCGATCCGGTCGATGCCGACGGCCACGGAACCCACATCGCCAGCACCGCGGTGGGCAATGCTTTCGTCCGGACGGCGGTGACCTACAGCGGCGTGGCGCCGCGCGCCAACCTGATCATGTACAAGGCCTGCCCGGGCACCGTCTGCGACGGCAGCGCGCTGGTGGCCTCGATCAACCAGGCCGTGGCGGACGGCGTGGACGTGATCAACTATTCCATCGGCGGTCCGCCGGTGGACCCGTGGCTGGCCGTGGGCGGCACCATCAACGACGACAGCGAGGCGTTTCTTGCCGCGCGCGAGGCAGGCATCGTGGTGGCCGCGGCAGCCGGCGACGAAGGCCCGTCGCCGGGCACGCCCGGCACGCCGGCCAACTCGCCCGGGGTGATGGGCGTGGC
Source organism: Arenimonas sp. (assembly GCF_019459675.1). GTDB lineage: Bacteria > Pseudomonadota > Gammaproteobacteria > Xanthomonadales > Xanthomonadaceae > Arenimonas. The sequence goes on along the minus strand of NZ_JAIBFH010000191.1, from coordinate 4,702 downwards.
GGCGGCCACGCATGACCGCGGGGGCGCGGGTGTTCGGCGGGACGCCTCCCGCGGCCGCGGCCCCGTGGTTCCGCTGGGCGTCACCAAGCCCGATATCACGGCGCCGGGCGTCTCCATCATCGCCGCCGGCCGCACGCCCGGTGATGCGGTCAGCGTCGCCACCTTCAGCGGCACGTCCACGGCCACGCCGCACGTGGCCGGTGCCGCTGCGCTGGTCCGGTCGGTCAATCCCACCATCAACGCCAGCGCCGTGGTGTCGGCGCTGATGCTCACCGCGCGCAGCACCGTTACCGACGCGGGTGCGGCCACCACGCCGCATGCGCAGGGTGCCGGCATGGTGGACGTGGCCAAGGCGGTGCGGGCGGGCCTGTACCTGGACGTGACGCCGGGCGCGTTCGCACTGCCCGTGGTCAGCCCCTACAGCGGCGGCGCGGACGCACTGAACCTGCCGTCGCTGGCTCACGGCGCCTGCTTCCGCAGCTGCGTGATCACGCGCACGTTCAAACTGATGCCGGGTGCCAACGCGGCCAACTACAACATCAGCGCCACGATGGATTCGCCGGGCGCACAGCTGCTGCACAACCGGAACTCGTTCACCACCAGTGCGGGCGGGCAGGCCGTGGTGTTCACGGCCAACGTCGACTCGCCGGCGCTGGTGGGCAAGTGGGTCCATGGCCGCGTCAACCTGACCAATACCTCGGGCGACGGCCGCCCGAACCTGGCGCTGCCGGTGTCGATATTCGTCTCGCCGTTCGCCACCCAGGCCGCGCAGGACGCGTTGTCCGGAATCACGCGCACCGTGTCGCGCGAGCGCGATGCGTTCGACGTGGACATCAGCGATGTGGTGGCCCTGCCCAGCGCGCGCTTCGTCGCCACGCCGCTGGTGGCGCCGGTCACCGCCAGCCAGCCCATCGCGGCGTCGGCAACCCAACTGCGCCTGGTGACGGTGCCGGCCACGCCGGCAGGGCTGCCGGCAGTGAAGTACCGGCTGCGCGCCAGCTCGATCGCCGCTACCGACGGCCTGCAGTTGGCCGTGGGCCGCGACGCCGACGGCGACTCGCAGCCCGATGCCAATGAGGAGGTCTGCGGTTCACCCTCGTCCTACGCCACCGAGGTCTGCCAGTTCGAAGTCATGAGCACGGCAGCCCCGGCGCAGTACTGGATCGCGCTGCGCAACGAAAGCGGCGCCGCCATCACCGCCACGCTGGAGTCCTTCGTGCTGCCGCTGCAGGCCATGCCCGGCAGCAACCTGGTGGCCAGCGGTCCGGGGCGTACCGCGCCCGGGGAAGCGTTCCAGGTGCGGATGATCCACGACGATCCCTCGCTGGTGGCGGGGCAGGTGCGCGTGGGCTACCTGCTGGTCCAGCCCGCGGCGGGCAGCACGGCCCTGGAAGTGCCGGTGCGCCTGACCCGCAGCGGTGCCAGCTTCGAAGCCTTCGCACTGGCCAACGATGCCCCCCGCGCCGTGACGCTTCCCGCCGGCGCCAGCCACCCGCGCCTTTATTTTGATGTACCGCCGCATGCCACCACGGTGCAGTTCACCACCACGGGCAGCACCGGCAACCTCGACCTGTACGTGGCCCGCGTGGCGTCACCCACCGGGCCCGACATCCAGGACGCGCCGGCCTGGGACAACAATGTGGCGCTGCGCGCAGCCACCGCCGGCGGCAACGAAACCCTGGCCGTGTCGGGCGCCAACCTGGCGCCGGGCCGTTGGTACGTGGTGCCGGTCAACCCGACCGGCGGCACGGTGGCGGCCAGCGTTACGGCCACCGTGACGGCGCAGGGCGCGCCGCCTGCCATGCTGTCAGGCCAGTACGTGAACCTGGCGCGCGACGGCCACGGCATCTTCGTGGACTTCGCGGGCCCGCAGGGCGCGCCCGACCAGTGGGTGACCGTCTGGTACACCTATCTCGAAGACAGCACGCCCACCTGGTACTACTCGCAGGGGGCCGCGCCCACGGCCGCTGGCATCTGGAAGGCGGAGTTGTTCCGTGTCACCTGGGACGGCGCCGCCACGCAGGCAGTGGACGTGGGCGACGTGATCATCACGGCCACCGCGGCGCAGGCGATGACGCTCAACTTCAACCTCGACGGCAAGAGCGGCTTCGAGACCATGATCCGCGTGGGCGGCGGCAGTTGCCCGACGCTCAACGCCCAGAACCTGGACGTCAGCGGGCACTGGTTCTCGCCCAGCCTCGCCGGTTTCGGCTACACCTACCTGGCCACCGGCGGCGCCAATCCGCAGGAAGTCTTCATTCCCTACGTCTACGACGGGCAGGGCTTCCCGCGCTGGCTTTACGGCCAGAAGAATTTCGTTGCCGGCAGCAGCAGCTTCGACCTGCAGTGGTTCTCGGGCTTTTCCCCGCTGGCCGCCCCGGTGGGCCTGATCGGCACGCCGGCCGGCACCGGAACCCGCACCCTGGGGACCAACAGCGTGACCAACATGTCGGTGAACACCGCGTTCGGTGGCGCACTCCTCGGCACCTGGGTCCAGAACCGCGCGGTGGCGATGCTTTCCCAGCGAAAGAACTGCCTCTGAGCGCGTAATTGCGCAGGCAGGGCCCCCGGGCCCTCCTACGCGGGCGGTGATGCCCGCATAATCAGGGGCCGCGAACGCAACCCCGGCAGGCCATGCAGATCCAGACCAAGCTCCCGAAGGTCGGCACCACGATCTTCACCGTAATGTCGCAGTTGGCAATGGAACACCAGGCGGTCAACCTGGGCCAGGGCTTCCCGGATTTCCCGGTGCCCCAGCGCCTGGTGGACGAACTGTCGCGGGCCATGGCCGAGGGCAAGAACCAGTACGCCCCGGCCAACGGCATCCCGGCGCTGCGCCAGGCCATCGCCGCCAAGACCCAGCGCTGCTACGGCCGCGCCGTGGACGCCGACGCCGAAGTCACCGTCACCAGCGGCGCCAGCGAAGCCATCCTCGACGCCATACTGGCCGTGGTGCGGCCGGGCGAAGAAGTGATCGTGCTCGACCCCTGCTACGACTGCTACGAGCCCGCCATCGACCTGGCCGGCGGCATCGCCGTGCACGTGTCGCTGGACCCGGCCGATTTTTGCATAGACTGGCAGAAGGTGCGCGCCGCCATCAGTCCGCGCACGCGGATGCTGATGATCAATTCGCCGCACAACCCGTCGGGCGCGATGATGACGGCGCAGGACATGGCCGCGCTGGCCGATCTGCTGCGCGACACCGACATCGTGCTGCTGTCGGACGAAGTGTACGAACACATCATCTTCGACGGCCGCCGGCACGAAAGCGTGCTGCGTTACCCGGAACTGGCCGCGCGCGCCTTCGTGGTGTCCAGCTTCGGCAAGACCTACCACTGCACCGGCTGGAAGCTGGGCTACGCCATCGCGCCGCCCGCGCTCAGCGCCGAGTTCCGCAAGGTGCACCAGTACAACACCTTCTGCACCTTCGCCCCGGCGCAGTGGGCGTTCGCGGCCATGATCGAACACGAACCCGAGCACTACGATGGCCTGGGCGCGTTCTACCAAGCCAAGCGCGACCGCTTCCGCCAGCAGCTGCTGGGCACGCGCCTGGTGCCGCTGGACGTGCCGGGCGGGTACTTCCAGCTGGTGGACTATTCCGCCGTGAGTGACCTGGATGACGCGGCATTCTGCCGCTGGCTGACCATCGAGAAAGGCGTGGCCGCCATCCCGCTGTCGCCGTTCTACGCCGCGCCGCCGGCAGGCCAGCGGCTTGCGCGTCTGTGCTTCGCCAAGGTCGAGCCCACGCTGGACGCCGCCATCGAGCGGCTGGCGAAGATCTGATGGACGACCTGCGCGTCAGCCTGGTGCAGGGCGACACCGCCTGGCACGACCCCGCCGCCAACCGCGAAGGCTACGGTGCGCTGATCGCGCCGCTGGCCGGCCAGACCGATTTGGTGGTGCTGCCGGAAACCTTCACTTCCGGCTTCAGCAACGACGCGCTGGCGGACGCCGAAGGCATGGACGGCCCCACCGTGGCCTGGATGCGCGACCAGGCGGCCACCCTGGGCGCGGTGGTCACCGGCAGCGTGCAAATCCGGGAAGGCGAGGGTGTCTACAACCGCCTGCTGTGGGCCACTCCCGAAGGCGGGCTTCGCAGCTACGACAAGCGGCATCTGTTCCGCATGGCGCGTGAGCACGAGCGCTACGCGGCGGGCCGCGAACGCATCACGGTGGCCTTGAAGGGCTGGCGCGTCTGTCCGCTGGTCTGCTACGACCTGCGCTTCCCGGTTTTCGTGCGCAATCGCTTCGGCGTGGAAAGCCCGGACCGCTTCGACTACGACCTGCTGCTGTTCGTCGCCAACTGGCCCAGCGCCCGCCGCTACGCCTGGCAGACGCTGCTGCGCGCGCGCGCCATCGAGAACCTGAGCTGCGTGGTCGGCGTGAACCGGGTGGGCACCGACGGTAATGGCGTGGGCTACAGCGGCGACAGCGTGGCGCTCGACTTCCTGGGCCAGCCGCTGGTGGAGCTTGATGACCAGGTACGCGTGGCCACCGTCACGTTCGCGGCGCAGGCGCTGGCGGCACACCGCGAGCGGTTCCCGGCCCAGCTGGACGCGGACCGCTTCGAACTGCTCTAGCCTGGCGGTAGTTCCTAAAAAAAAGCCCGCCAGAAGGCGGGCTTTTTACTGAGGCCGCGACGAGCTCAGTCGTCCGACGGCAGGCCTTCCGGGCGCTTCTTGCGGAACGGCGGCGGGCCGCC
>NZ_JAIBFH010000189.1 GCF_019459675.1 Arenimonas sp. | reverse complement strand
CAACGCCCGGACCGGTCTCGGCCCGGGCGTTTTGATTCCCGGCGCAGGCATGCGCCGGCCCCAACCCGTCCTCCGCGCATCGAGCGCGGCGGCGGTGCGCCGCGGGAATCCTCCCGTGGCGGTGGCTTTGTGACTGGGCAGTCCAAACGCCAACTGACGAGGAGTTGACACCATGGCTACGAAGAAAGCTGCGAAAAAGCCGGCCAAAAAGGCCGCCAAGAAGACCGTGAAAAAGGCCGCTGCCAAGAAGGCAGTGAAGAAGACCGCGAAGAAGGCTGCCAAGAAGGTTGCCAAGAAGCCGGCCAAGAAGACCGCCAAGAAGGCTGTCAAGAAGACCGCCAAGAAGGCTGCCAAGAAGACCGCCAAGAAGGCTGCCAAGAAGTCGGTCAAGAAGACCGCCAAGAAGGCTGCCAAGAAGTCGGTCAAGAAGACCGCCAAGAAGGCTGCCAAGAAGCCGGCCGCCAAGAAGGCTGCCAAGAAGTCGGTCAAGAAGACCGCCAAGAAGGCTGCCAAGAAGCCGGCCGCCAAGAAGGCTGCCAAGAAGCCGGCGGCCAAGAAGAAGGCAGCGCGCAAGCCTGCTGCCCGCAAGGCTGCTGCGATGCCGGCCGCCCCGGTTGCTCCGTCGCTGTAAGACGGAACTGCCAACGCTGTAATCCGGACTCTCTCCCCGTGTTGCCCAGGCGGGGGGGGAGGCTCCAGGAAAGCTTCAGTCAAAAACGCCGGCCTTGCGCCGGCGTTCTTGTATCCATGGGAACGGTGCGGCCCAGGCGTCGGGCCGGCGGGGCGGAGCTCAGCGCCGGCGGCGCGGGGCGGCGCGCACGGGCTCGGGCGCAAGCCATTCGCGCTTGGGCAGCCCCAGGGCGCGGTCCAGCGTGGTCGGCAACAGCCCGTTGGGCATGCCGCTTTCGCTGTTCCACAGAATCACCACGCCGATGTCGCGGTCGGGCAGGAACGCCGCGATCGCCCGGTAGCCCTGCACGGCGCCGCCGTGGAAGACCAGGGTGTGGCCGGCGTAGTCGTAGATCCGCCAGCCCAGGCCGTAGTAGGCACTCTTGAGCCGCTCCCGGCGCCAGCCGCCGCCGCGGATTTCGCCTGGCGTGGATACCTGGGGGGTTTGGATCTCGTTGAGCAGTTCGGCCGAAAGGATGTCGGGGCGGTGTCCCATCTGCGCAATCAGCCACTGCGCCATGTCGTTGACGCTGGCGTTGACGCCCGCAGCCGGCGGGATGCGGTAGTAGGTTTCCTTCGGCCGCACCGCCAGCCACTTGCCGCCGCTGCGCACGTGCGGTCGCGCCCAGCTCGGGCTGGCTTCCAGCCCGTCGCGGCCGAAGGTGGCGCCGTACATGCCCAGCGGATGGAACAGGCGCTTCTCGACCTGGTGCGAATAGAAGTCGCCCGTGGTGGCGAACACAAGGTCGCCGACCAGGCTGAAAGCGATGTTCTGGTAGGCGTAGCAGTCGCCGGGGCTGCAGGCCATCGGCGCTTCCGACAGTTTCTCGGCCAGCAGCGGATAGGGCTGGTTGGCTTCCAGGTCGCGGTCGAACGTGTTGTAGCCCAGGCCGACGCGGTGGCTGAGAATCTCGCGCACCGTCAGGCGCTGGGCGCCCTGCAGGTCGCGCAGGGCGAACGCCGGCAGCTGGTTGGACACCGGGCTGTCCCAGGACATGGCGCCCTCGCTGACCAGGATCGCGCTGATGGTGCCGGCGAACGCCTTGGACAAGGACGCGATGCGGAACACGGTGTCGGGGCCGACCGGCTGCGGGTTGCGGCTGTCCACCACGCCGTAGCCCCGCGCGGAAACCACCTTGCCGTCCTGCACGATGGCCATCGCCATGCCGGGGATGCGCGATTGCTGCACCAGGGTGTCGGCCAGGCTTTCGATTTCCTTGGCCTGGGCGCTGAAGTCGGGCGCCTTGCCGGTGCCGGGCGCGGCGGCAAGCGATGCCGCCCAGCCCAGCGAGGCGGCCAGGACGAGGAGGGTGGTGATACCCGGGGGGGCGGCTTTCTTGAGTGGCATGACCGACGTATGCTGGCGAGACCAGGCCATTCTAACGCGGCAACCGCGCAGCGGCCTGAATACAGGGGACACGAAATGATGATGACATTGCTCGTGCTGGTCGTGATCGCGGCCATTGGCCTGTTCTGGGGCGTGGGGATTTACAACGGCCTGGTCACCGCCCGCAACGCCTTCAAGAATGCGTTCGCACAGATCGACGTGCAGCTCACGCGCCGCTACGACCTGATACCCAACCTGGTGGAAGTGGCCAAGGGTTACCTCAAGCACGAGCGCGAAACGCTGGAGGCCGTGATCCAGGCGCGCGCTGCCGCGGTCAGTGGGCTGGCCGCCGCCAAAGCCAATCCTGGCGATCCTGCGGCGATGGCGGCCCTGGGCGGCGCCGAGTCCGGCCTGGCCGGCGCACTGTCGCGGCTGATGGTGGTTGCCGAAGCCTACCCGGACCTGAAGGCCAACCAGAACATGATGCAGCTGACCGAGGAATTGACCTCGACCGAGAACCGCATCGCGTTCGCCCGTCAGGCCTACAACGACAGCGTGATGGCTTACAACAACCGGCGCGAGGTGTTCCCGTCGAACATCATCGCCGGCATGTTCAGCTTCCTTGCCGCCGCCCTGCTCGAAATCACCGATCCGGCGCAGCGCCAGGCGCCGAAGGTTTCGTTCTGACGTCGTCGCCCCCGCCGGTTTGCGTCGGGGGCTTTCCTGCGGAGGCGCCACGCGCATGAATTTCTTTGAGCGCCAGGACCAGTCCCGGCGTCAGTCCAAGCGGCTGGTCCTGCTGTTCGCGGCGGCCGTGGCGGCCATCGTGGTGGCCATGAACTTCATCGTGCTGCTGGTGGGCGGGGGCTTCAACGAAGCCACCTTGCCCGGCGCCAGGTGGGCGGCCGTCATCGCCACCACGCTGGGCACCCTGGCGGTGATCGGCGTCGCCTCGATGTTCCGGATTTCCAGCCTGCGCGCGGGCGGCGCGGCCGTGGCGACGCAGCTGGGCGGCACACCGGTGCCCGAGGACACGCACGACTTCCACTACCGCCGCCTGCGCAACGTGGTCGAGGAAGTCGCCATCGCCTCGGGTGTGCCGGTGCCGCAGATCTTCGTGCTGGAGCAGGAGGCCGCCATCAACGCGTTCGCGGCCGGCTATTCCAGCAGTGACGCGGCCATCGCCGTGACCCGGGGCGCGCTGGACAAGCTCAACCGGGATGAACTGCAGGGCGTCATCGCCCATGAGTTCAGCCACGTGCTCAACGGCGACATGCGGCTGAACATCCGCCTGATGGGCGTGCTGTTCGGCATCCTGGTGCTGGGCATCGTCGGCCGCAAGATACTGGTGCACGGCCGCGTCGGCGGCAGTTCCCGGGGCGCGCTGCCGGTGATGGCGGTGGCGCTGGGGCTGGTGGCGGTGGGTTCGATCGGCATGCTGTTCGGCCGCATGATCAAGGCAGGCGTGAGCCGGCAGCGCGAGTTCCTGGCCGACTCGTCGGCCGTGCAGTTCACGCGCCAGACCAAGGGCCTGGCCGGTGCGCTCAAGAAGATCGCCGGCCTGGGCGAAGGCTCGAAGCTGACCAGCCGGGACACCGAGGAAGTGGCGCACATGCTGTTCGGCGACGGCGTGGGCTATTCGTCGCTGTTCGCCACGCATCCGCCGCTGGTGGCGCGCATCCAGGCGCTGGAGCCGTCGTTCAAGGCCCAGGCCCTGGTGGACCTGGGCGCACGCTGGCAGATGCGGCCACCGGCGGGCCTGGATGAACACCAGGCCCGGGGGCGGGATGCGCGCGCACCCGCGCCGCTGCCCGGCGATCGCGCCGAGCTGAG
>NZ_JAIBFH010000181.1 GCF_019459675.1 Arenimonas sp. | reverse complement strand
GGTAGCCGCGACGAACTCCGGGGGCAAGTGGATGACAGGACAGCCCGCAGAACCGGGGAGCGGACCGTCAGCCCGGGCGACGCGCCCGGGCCGTACGGCCGCCCCCTAGCTTCGGCGCCGTACCCGGGCTGGACGCCATTGCGCAGCACGCCCCGCTGGGGGTGCGACAACCCTAAAGCTGGGTGTCGCACACAGGTCAATGGCCGAGGACCGGAGGCTCATTGCGCCGCCTCCGGCAATCCGGCGGCGCGCACGGCCTGGGCGCGGGGGCCCAGCAACTCGCGACGCTTGACCAGCGCATAGATCGCCGGGATCACGACCAGGGTCAGGATCGTGGACGAGACCATGCCGCCGACCATCGGCGCGGCAATGCGCCGCATGACCTCCGAGCCGGTGCCCGTGCTCCACATGATCGGCAGCAGGCCCGCCATGATCGCAACGACCGTCATCATCTTGGGTCGGACGCGTTCGACCGCGCCTTCGACGATGGCATCGGTGATATCTGCCAGCGTCAGCGCCTCGCCCTTGGCACGGCGGGCCTGGGCCCGAGCCTCCAGGGCGTGGTCGAGGTAGATCAGCATCACCACGCCAGTTTCGGCAGCGACACCGGCCAACGCGATGAAGCCCACGGCGACCGCGACACTCAAGTTGTAATCCAGTGCCCACATCAGCCACACACCGCCCACCAGCGCAAAGGGCACCGACAGCATCACGATCAGCGACTCGGTGACCCGGCGGAAGTTCAGGTACAGCAGCAGGAAGATCAGCGACAGCGTCACCGGGACCACGATCTTCATCTTGGCGATCGCCCGCTGCATGTACTCGTACTGGCCGCTCCAGGTCGCGTAGTAGCCCGGCGGGAAAGTGACCGACTTGGCCACGGCGTCTTGCGCGGCACGGACGTAGGCTCCCATGTCCGGATCGCGCGTATCGACGTAGATGTAGGCCGAGAGCAGGGCGTTCTCGGTACGGATCGACGGCGCGCCCTTGCGAACCGTCACGTGCGCCAACTCGCCCAAGGGAATCTGGGCGCCGTCCATGGTCGGCACCAACACTTGCTGCGCGATGGATTGCGGGCTGTCGCGCAGTTCACGGGGATAGCGCACGATCACGCCAAAACGCTCACGCCCTTCCACCGTCGTGGTGACCATCTCGCCACCCAGCGCGGCGGCGATGACGTCCTGCAGTTCTCCGACCGGCAGGTTGTAACGCGCCAGCTGGCGACGGTCGGGTTCGATGTCGAGGTAGAACCCGCCGGTGAGACGCTCGGCGTAGGCACTGGTGGTGCCCGGAACCGTGCGCACGGCAGCCTCGATTTCCTTGGCCAGTCGCTCCATCTCGCCCAGGTCCGTCCCGAACACCTTGATGCCGATCGGCGTGCGGATGCCGGTGGCCAGCATGTCAGTTCGGGCCTTGATCGGCATCGTCCAGGAATTGGCCACGCCTGGGAACTGCAGCGCCGTATCCATCTCGGCGATAAGGGAGTCGATGGTCATGCCCTCGCGCCATTGGTCCTCGGGTTTGAGGTTAATGACCGTCTCGAACATCTCCAGCGGTGCCGGGTCCGTGGCGGTGAGGGCCCGGCCGGCCTTGCCGAACACGGACTCGACTTCCGGGAAGGTCTTGATGATCCGGTCCTGCTGTTGGAGCAGCTCCGCGGCCTTGGTGACCGACATGCCGGGCAGCGACGCAGGCATGTAGAGCAGGGTGCCCTCGTTGAGCGTGGGCATGAACTCACTGCCTAAGCGCGCAGCAGGCCAAGCCGTTCCGAGCAAGGCAACCAGCGCCAGCACCAGGGTGGCCGCCTTGTGCCGAAGCACAACGGCAATCACCGGCCGATAGATCGCGATCAGGAACCGGTTCACCGGGTTCTTGGCTTCAGGCAGGATCTTGCCGCGTACGAACAGCAGCATCAGCACCGGCACCAGGGTCACCGACAGCAGGGCGCCGCCCGCCATGGCGAAGGTTTTGGTGAACGCCAGCGGGTGGAACAACCGGCCCTCCTGCGCCTCCAGGGCGAACACCGGCAGGAACGACACGGTGATGATCAACAGACTAAAGAACAGGGCGGGGCCGACTTCGCGGCAGGCATCGATGATCAGCTGGATACGCGGTTTGGTTCCATCGTCGCGCTCGATGTGCTTGTGCGCATTTTCGATCATCACGATCGCCGCGTCCACCATCGCGCCGATGGCGATGGCGATGCCGCCCAAGCTCATGATGTTGGAGTTCATGCCCAGCAGGCGCATCGCCAGGAAC
>NZ_JAIBFH010000175.1 GCF_019459675.1 Arenimonas sp. | reverse complement strand
GGGGCCCGGGGGCACGGGGCACCAGGGCAAAATAAAACCGGGCCCCGACGGCCCGGTTGGTCTTGCCGGCGATGCCGCGGCCTCCGCCGGGGCGTCGCCTGCCGTGCGGTCCGTCAGTTCTTGCCCGGACGCACCATCACGTGGTTGCTGACCGTGCCCGAGTTCGGGTTGGCGATCTGGTACAGGCCCTGAATGGTGTTGTTCGGGGCCGCGATGGTGACGTTGAGCGTGGCCCGCGGCGCCGCCGTGAAGCCCGTCAGCACCGTGCCCAGGTCCACCACCAGCGTCGCGTTCGCCGCCACGGTGCCCGTCAGGTTCGACGACGAGATCACGTTGCCGGTCTCGCCCAGCACCTCGATCTCGTACGTGCGGGCCTGCGAACCCGTGTTCGTCAGCACCATCCGGCTCAGGTAGCCCGCCGGCACCTGCGCCAGCGGCGCCTGCAGCTCCGTGCCGTTGCGCGTGATCTCGCCCAGGGCCTGCGGGGCCAGGTCGGTCACCACCCAGGCCGGGCGGGCCGCCACCGCGTCCAGCGCCACCGTGTAGTCGCTGACCGGGATCGCCACGCCGTCGGTCGCGAAGCACAGCTGGTGCGCCAGCGCGGCATTGCTGCCGATGGTGAACACCGCTTCGAACTGGTTGAAGTCATCCGCCGACTGCACGTTCACCGTGCAGTTCGCCGCCGAACTGAAGAACACGTCCGAGGCCGCGCTGAAGTCACCCGCGAACAGCAGCGCCGTGTCGGCGCCCATCAGGTCCACCAGCGTCACCTGCGGACCCGCCGGGCTCAGCGGCTGCACCGCGCCCGTCACGTCCTGCACTTCGCCGTAGTTGAAGCGGCCGATCCGGCCCAGCTCCACGTCATTGGTCGGCGAGGCAAGGGTGAACTCGCTGTAGAGCGGGTCCGCCGACTCGACGTCGGCGATCGGGTTGCCTTCGATCTCCACGTCCAGCGCATAGCTGGAGGCAAAGCGCAGGTACGGCCCGGTGACCGTGTACACGCGACCCGCGGCGCCGCCGGTGGCGGCCTGCGACGGGAAGTCATACAGGCCGTAGGTGCAGCTGACGTCGTCGGTGCCGGTGATCTGGCGGTCGCCGGTGATGACCAGACGGTCGCCGGCCACCACGGTGTTGTCGTTGGCGGTGACCGAGAAGCTCATGGCGCTGCCGCCCAGGCCGTTGATCGCGCCCAGCGAGGCATTGCCCGGGCCGTCGTACACCGCCGTGGAGCCGGCGCTGAAGCGCAGGCCGTTGCTGCACTCGAAGCGCGCGTAGCGCACTTCACCGGCCGAGAAGCTGTAGCCCAGCTGGCTGGACAGGTTCAGGTTGCCGGCCGGGTTGAGCAGCGAGACCGGGGCACCCGGCGTGGCGTTGATTTCCTCGGCGTACACCAGCGGCGCGCCGGGGACGGCGTCGAGTTCGACGCCCTGGGCGATCGGGGCGGCCCCGGTGCCAGTCCAGGTCAGGCCGAAGCTGTCAACGAAGCCGACATTGCCGATCAGCACGGCAGCGCCGGTGGCTGGATTCACGGAATAGAGGTTGCCGTCGTAATTAAGCAGGTACAACGTGCTCGTCGCCGGGTCAAACGCCAGGCCGGCCTCGTCAAAAAAAGGAGAAATACCGAAGGGAACGCCGACCGTACTCCACGTGTTCGTGGCGATGTCGTAGGCACGCAATACCCCGCCGTTACCGACGCCGTAGACGATGTCATTGGCGACATCGACCGCCAGGGCCTCCATGTCATCCCCCGGGGACGCCAAAGACGTCACGACGCTGGTCGCCAGGTCGATCGAGCCGAAGAAGCCGTTGTCGGCCACATAGCCGACGCCGCCGACCGTGTCGGTCGTATAGCCGTTCACCTGGCCAATGCTCGGCGGAGCGCGCAGGATCGAGGTGCCGGTGGTCAGATCGACCAGTCGGATCTGGTTGCCGTAGAACTGGCCATCGACCTCATTGGCAGTGGGGCCATTGCCCAGGCCAGTCATCTGGTAGGCGCCGGTTCCCGGCACCAGCGTCGGCACCGCCGTGGTGGTGTCCACGATATAGACGCCGCCGCTGCTGCGGGATGCCACCAACTGCTGGCCGAAGGCCGCGCCGCTGCCCAGCAGGCCGGCAACGGCAAGAAAAATAAACGTACGCTTCATTTGGAACCCCTGTTTTGCAGCCGCTGTAACGGCCGGTTGGTCGATGCTGCCCGATGGCCGCCCGATGGCTGCGCCAAAATAGCAAGAAAAGAGTCTTCTCCCCAACGAGGGGAATCTCCGGCCGTCCCTCCCCGGCGCTGGCACCAGGACGACGCCAGCACCAGGCCGCACCGGTCCGGCACAAGGGTGAAGAACCAAAAAAAAGCCCGCAGCGCTGAAGCAGCTGCGGGCTTTTCGCTCCCTCCCCCACGTCGGAAGCAGCCCCATCGTCGCCCTTTGCCGGGGGATGTTGCACGTTGCAATGCAACATTCCGCCTTCGTGTCCGGCGATCAGAGCACCAGCCAGGTCACCAGGCCCAGGAAGCTGCCCATGCTGACGACGTCGGTCATGGTGGTGAGGAAAATGCTTGAAGCGGTGGCGGGGTCGGCGCCCAGGCGCTTGAGGATGACCGGGATCAGCGAGCCCGACAGGCCGGCCACCATGCAGCTGATGGCCATCGCGAACAGCGTGATGAAGCCCAGCAGCAGCGCATCGTCGCCGCCGCCGCGCGCCACCACCCAGTACATGGCCGCGCCCGCCAGCGCACCCGTCACCACGCCGTTGAGCAGGCCCAGCAGCGCCTCCTTGGTGACGATCTTGGCCACCCCCAGGCCGCGCAGCTCGCCCAGCGTCATGCCGCGCAGCATGACGGCCAAGGACTGGCAGCCCAGGTTGCCGCTCTGCCCGCCCAGCACCGGCAGGAACATCGCCAGCACCACCACGCGGTTGATGGTGTCCTCGAAATAGCCCACCACGGCGGCGGCCACGAAGACCGTGAGCAGGTTCACCAGCAGCCAGGGATTGCGGAAACGGAACGCGCGCCACAGCGGCGTGGCCAGCCGCTCTTCCTTCTCGACGCCGACCATGGAGCCGGCCTGCGCGGAAATCTCGAAGGCCTGCTGTTCAAACAGCACCTGGCCGCGCACCTGGCCCACCAGCCGCCCGTCCTCTTCGCACACCGGGTAGACCGGGTAGTGGCGCGTGACCACTTCGCGCATCGCGTCCACCAGCAGCATCCTGGGCCGCAGCGCGAACGGGGAGCGGATCATGATGTCATCCAGCGCGCCCGCGCGGTCGGCGTACAGCAGATCGCGGAACGCCACCACGCCCATCAGGTGCTGCTGCGCGTCCACCACCCAAAGGTAGGTCACAAGGCGCTGCTTGACGACTTCACGCAGCGTTTCAATGGCGACCGAGACCGGGGTTCCGGTGGTGAACAGGGCCGGCGGATCTTCCAGCAGCCGGCCCACGGTGCCTTCGGCATAGCGCTGGCCGTCGCTCCAGTCGGTGCCGGCCGGCGCAGCGGCCATGATGCGGGCGCGCCAGTCGGGCTCCATCGCCGCCAGCAGGCTGTTGGCGCGTGCCGGCGGCATGGCGGCCAGCATGTTGGCGATTTCGGTGGGGTCGATGCTGTCGAGCCGCTTCAGTGCGGTCTGGGTGTCGAGTGATGCGACGCGCTTGGCCAGGGTTGGCGGCGCAGCTTGGCCAGGGGTTGCTTCGCTCACTGTGTTCTCCAAAATGACCCGGAAATTAACGGCTTAAGGGTAGCCCACCGGACAACGGGCCGCTCACGCCCAAGCGGCGCGGCGTTTGCGACAATCCCCGCCTGCTTTCCACGGTGGACCGTCCATGCCCCGCATCCTCGCTGCAACCCTGCCGGTCCTGCTGTTGGCCCTGGCCTTGACGGCCTGTTCGAAAGACCCGGTGGCGCCCACCGCCCAGCCCAGCCTGACGGTGAGCGTGGCCACGCCCATCCAGCAGTCGCTGCCGCGGCGCATCACCGCCTCGGGGTCGGTGGCGGCGTGGGAGCCGATCTCGCTGGGCGTGGAGCTTTCCGGCCAGCGCGTGGCCGAAGTGCTGGTGGAAGTGGGCGACGTGGTCAGCGCCGGCCCGCCGCTGCTGCGGGGGGGCAAACCCAGCCGGGCGATAGAGCTGCGGCAAGCCGAAGCCGCCCTGGCCCAGGCGCCGGCCACCCAGGCGGGGGCCCGCGCCCACGCCCGCCGCGGCGCGCGCCGCCAGCGCGAACAGCGGATCGCCGACAGCGAGGGCGCCCCGCGGATTTT
>NZ_JAIBFH010000169.1 GCF_019459675.1 Arenimonas sp. | reverse complement strand
CGGCGCGGGCTGCCGCCCGCGTCGGGCCGGTGAACCCGGCGGCGCGGGCGCTTTGTTGTCAGGGGATGATCGGAAGAAAGCATGAGCAAGCGTGACTACTACGAAGTGCTGGGCGTGTCGCGCACCGCGACCGAAGACGAGCTGAAGAAGGCTTACCGTCGCGCTGCCCAGAAGCACCATCCCGACCGCAACCCGGACGACGCGACCGCCGAGGCCAGCTTCAAGGAGGCCAAGGAGGCTTACGAAGTGCTGTCGGACGGCGGCAAGCGCCGCATGTACGACCAGCACGGCCACAAGGCCTTCGAACACGGCATGGGCGGCGGCAACAGCAATGCCGGCGCCGGATTCGGCGACGTCAACGACATCTTTGGCGACATCTTCGGCGACATCTTCGGGGGTGGCCGCCAGCGTGCCCCGCGTCGCGGCGCCGACCTGCGCTTCGTGATCGAGCTCGACCTGGAAGAGGCCGTGTTCGGCGTGGACAAGCGCATCGAAGTGCCCAGCCTGGTGGCCTGCAAGCCCTGCGACGGCACCGGCGCCGAAGACCGCAAGGTTGAAACCTGCAAGACCTGCCAGGGCCACGGCCAGGTGCGCATGCAGCGCGGCATCTTCGCCGTGCAGCAGAACTGCCCCAGCTGCGGCGGCCGCGGCAAGTCCATCCCCAAGCCCTGCAAGACCTGCCACGGCAACGGCCGCGTGCAGGAAGACAAGGTGCTGCAGGTGAAGATCCCCGCCGGCGTGGACAACGGCGACCGCATCCGCCTGAGCGGCGAGGGCGAGGCCGGACCGCCGGGTGCGCCGGCCGGCGACCTGTACGTGGAAGTGAGCGTGCACGAGCACCCCATCTTCCAGCGCGACGGCAACGACCTTTACTGCGAAGTGCCGATCCGCTTCTCGCAGGCCGCGCTGGGCGCCGACATCGTGGTGCCCACGCTCGACGGCGAGGCGCTGATCAAGGTGCCGCTGGAAACCCAGACCGGCAAGCAGTTCCGCCTGCGCGGCAAGGGCGTGAAATCGGTGCGCAGCCACAGCCACGGCGACCTGCTGTGCCGGGTGGTGGTGGAAACCCCGGTGAACCTGACCAGCCGCCAGCGCGAACTGCTCAACGAATTCGAAAACACGTTCGAAGGCGAGGGCGCCCGGCACTCGCCGCGCTCCAGCGGTTTCCTGGACGGTGTGAAGGCGTTCTGGGACCGCATGACGTCCTGATCCGGCAGCCAGCGTTGCCCCACGAAAAAGCCCGGCCGAAGCCGGGCTTTCTTGTTTTGCGGTGCGGCTAGTTGTTCGGCCGGTACAGCCGTCCCGGGGTGGCCTGCACCGCGTAGGGGTCGAGCTTCTCGCCCACCGCCGCTTCCAACCGCTCGATGCGGCTTGAAGGCGTGGGATGGGTGGAGAACAGCAGCGCCACGGATTTGTCTGATGCGTTGGCGGAATCAAGCGTCTGCAGCACGCCGGCCATCGCGAACGGGTTGTAGCCCGCGCGCGCGGCCAGCACCATGCCGCGCTGGTCGGCGTCGTACTCGTCGCTCTTGTCCAGGCCGCGCGCCAGCACTTCCGTGCCCGCCCGGAAGGCCTTGTTGCCGAAGCGCCGCACCAGCTCGTTGTCGCTGCGGCCGGCCACTTCCCCGGCAATCTCGGTGGCGAAGTCGCGGCCCATGGCGCCCTGGATGGCCTTCACCTGGTGCTTCTGCACCACGTGGGCAATCTCGTGGCCCAGCACGTTGGCCAGCTCGGCTTCGTCGCGAAGGCGGTCGTACAGCCCGGCCGTGACCAGGATGGTGCCGCCCGGCAGCGCGAAGGCATTGACGTCGGAACTGTCGATCACGCCGAAGCGCCAGGGCAGGTTGGGTCGCTCGCTCTGCATGGCCACCCACAGGCCCACGCGGTTCACGTAGCGCTGCAGCTCGGGGTCGGGCACCAGCGGTGCGGCGCCCAGCACGTTGGCGGCGATGCCGCGGCCCAGCTCCACTTCATCCTGTTCGGTGATGGTCTGGCTGGCCTTGGCCGCGCGCTGGCCGAACTTGAGCAGCTCCTCGGCATTGCCCAGGCGGCCGAAGGCGCCGGCCGGGGCCGACAGCGCCAGCGCGAGCACGGCGACGACACAGCGGGACGGGCTCATCGGTTCCTCCTTCGGCTGCCGCGCTCTTGTGCGAGGTAGTCCACGCGCTGGGCCGACAGCGGCGCCTGCGCGGCGAAGGCCGTGGCGTCCCCCGTGCTGACGGCGAAGCCGTCCAGCGTGGCGACCTGGCTGGCGTCAGGCGAGGCGCCGATCAGCTGTTCCGCCGACAGGCCCTTGACGCCGGTGCTGACCGAGTTGCCGCTGGAGCCGGTGGCGAAAACGGACGTCAGCTGCACGCCGCTGGCCGCCGCCGCGGCGGCCGAGCCGGTGCGCAGGTTGAGGATGCGTGCCCAGCCCTCGGTGCCGGCCGGTGTGGTCACGCCGGCCCAGGCGCCCTGCCGCGCGGTGATCTGCACCGTTTCGCGGGCCTTGAGCTGGCCTACTTCGCTGGCCGAGGCCAGGGGCTCGCTGCGCAGCGGGGTGTCCTTGAGCACGGCGCCGGATTCGGCCAGTACGGCGCCGCCGGCGAGGGCGGCCACGGTCGCCAGCGCTAGCACGCGGCGTCGGGGCAAACCGGGAATTCTGGTTGGGGTCATGTTGCTGGCTCCACTGGTGGGGACTCGGGGTGTAGCAGGGGTTCGTAAAGTTCCACGGGCTGTTCCCGTCCTTTGACGTGGAATTGCCCGCGGTGTACGAAATGAAAACGGGATCCGGGGCCGCAGGCGGACCTCGTGGCTCCGGACACCAGCACTCTGGCCACGCCCTTGGTGGCTCCTTCGATGCGGCTGCCCAGGTTCACGGTGTCGCCAATGGCGGTGTACTCCATTCGCGTGTCGCTGCCAAGAAAGCCCACCACGGCCGGGCCGGTGTGCAGGCCGATGCCCACGTCGAAGTCGCCCAGGCCCTCGTTGCCGGCCTGCAGTTCGCGCTTGAAATCGTCCAGGGCCTGGGTCATCTCGATGGCCGCCGCCACGGCCTTTTCGGCGTGGCCTTCGGACGGCGTGGGGGCGTTCCAGAAGGCCATCACGGCGTCGCCGATGAACTTGTCCAGCGTACCGCCGTGCCGGAATATGACTTCCACCTGCCGGGTGAAGTAGCGGTTGAGCAGCTCCACCACCTGTTCGGGCGTGCGGGTTTCCGACTGGGTGGTGAAACGGCGGATGTCGTATAACAGTTTGGTTATCTCGCGCGCCTGGGGCTTGCTGTCGCGCGACAGCTCGCCGGCGTCCACCAGGCTTTGCACCACCCGCGGGTCCAGGAAGCGGCCGAAGATGCCCACCGTGGCCTCGCGTTCGCGCCGGTCCAGCCACTGGGCCTGGATGGTGAACAGCCCGAACGCGATCCAGGCCAGCAGCAGCGCGGCGCCCACCGGCAGCCAATACTCCAGCCGCAGGGCAAAGTAGGCCGTTGCCAGCACGGCGATGGTGGCAACGCCGAGCACGGCACCGATCTTCACCGGGCTGCGGCGTCGCCGGAACGCCGCTGCCAGCAGGCCCGACATCGCCATGGCCAGGGGCCAGCGCGCCGGCACGTCGCGCAGCCAGTCGCCCGCCCGCAGGTTGGCCAGCGCGGTAGTGATGGCCAATACGCCCACGGTTTGCGCGCCCAGCGGCGTTGGCCGCATGTCGTTCAGGCCGGGCGCGGTGGCGCCCACCACCACCACGGCGCCGGCGAGGGTGGGGGCGATCACCGGATTTTTCTGGCCCAGGTCGTTGAGCAGATCGCTGAAGGCTATGGTGCGCGGCGCCTGCCGGAACCAGTTCAGCCGGATCCGGTCCTGGTCGGGCAGCGGCGTGCCGACGAAGCGCGCGAGGCTGGCGGCCATGCCGGGCATGCGCCAGCGGCCCAGGTCGGTCCACAGGCGGTACTGGCGCCCGATGCCGTCGCTGTCCCTGTCGAAATCGATCAGGCCACCCCGCCAGTTCTGCTCGTCCAATATCCGCGGCACCAGCAGGGTGGGCGGTGCCCTGTCGGAGGCGATGGCCTTGCGTTCGATGCCCATTGACGCCGGCAGCTGGTCAATCGGCGTGGCGTTGCCATCCACCAGGGTCATGGACGCGAAGAACAGGTTGGCCTGCGACTTGGCCACGTTGCGCAGCGCGATGTCGCTGTCGGGCTGGACGGTGTCGGCCTCGTTGAACAGGATGTCGAAGGCAACCGCGCGCGGCTTGAACCGCGCCAGGGGGTCGAGCAGCTCGGCGTAGATGGCGCGCGGCCACGGCCAGGCGCCGAAATCGAGGTTGAGCACCTCCAGGCTCTTTTGGTCGATCGCCACCAGCACGATGTCGTCCGGCGGGGAGCGCGTGTGCGAGTGCTGCAGCAGCAGGCGATCGCCGAGCGCGCGGTCGGCGCGGTCCAGTCCGCCGGCCAGCCAAAGCAGGGCGGCGATGGCGACCAGCACCAGCAGCGGCAGGCGGAGCGGGGCACGCTTGGCGGAGCTCATGCTTCCTCGCGGGTCGGGCCGGCGCGGGTGGGGCGCGGCGTCAGGGCTTCATGCCCGAGTCTAGCCGTTTGCCAGGCCGTGCTGGTTTCCGCTAGCGTCACCGGCATGGACACTCCCGTTCCCCGACTCCTCATCCACGGCGCCAGTGGCCGCATGGGCCGCGCCTTGCTGCGCCTGGCCGCGCTTCGCGACGATGTCGCCGTGGTCGCCGCCGCCAGCCTCAGCGGGGCGCCCGTCGCCGAAGCCGGGGACGTGCCGGTGTTCGCCGCGGCGGCCCTGGGCGACGCGCCGGAATTCGACGTGGTCATCGACTTCAGCCTGCCCGACGCCTTCGACGACCTGCTGGCCCACTGCGTCACCCATGGCCGGGCCCTGCTCAGCGGCACCACCGGGCTGTCCGCGGCGCAGCACGCGGCACTGGCGCTGGCCGCCGAGCGCATCCCGGTCATGTGGGCCTCCAACTTCAGCGCCGGCGTGGCCGTCCTGGCCGAGCTGGTGCGCCTGGCGTCGGCGGCCCTGCCGGGCTGGGACGCCGACATCGTCGAGGCCCACCACACCCACAAGAAGGACGCGCCCTCGGGCACGGCCCTCACCCTGGGTGCGGCGGTGGAGGCCGGCCGCGGCAGCCCGCCGCATTACGCCAGCCTGCGGGCCGGCGACATCGTGGGTGAACACACGGTGCAGCTCAGCGGCGCCGGCGAGCGCCTGGAGCTGGTGCACCGGGCCACCCACCGCGACATCTTCGCCCGCGGCGCGCTGGAAGCGGCGCTGCGGCTGGCGCAGTTGGGCCCGGGGCGGCACGACTACGGCGCCCTGCTGCTGGCCGACAGCCGCCGCTGACCGGGCGGTTGCACGCGGCGTTTCCCTTTTGGGGGTGAGGTCGCTAAAATTCCCGCTCGCCTGAACCCTCATCCGTACGGACACGGTTTTTCCCTGTCCGCGGCTGCTCGCACACCCAGCGAAGCGGGTTCCCCCATCGCAAGGCGATAGCCCGTGACCCAACCCGCAATCCTCGCTCTCGAAGACGGCACCGTGTTCGAGGGCGTTTCCGTAGGCGCGCCTGGCAGCAGCGTCGGCGAGGTGGTGTTCAACACCGCCATGACCGGCTACCAGGAAATCCTGACCGACCCGTCCTACGCCCGGCAGTTGGTCACCCTGACCTATCCCCACGTGGGCAACACCGGCTGCACGGCCCAGGACGACGAGGCCGAGCGCGTCTGGGCCTCCGGCCTGATCGTGCGCGACGTGCCGCGCCGGCCCAGCAACTGGCGCAGCCAGGTGGCTCTGCCCGAATGGCTGGCCGCGCGCGGCGTGGTCGCCATTGCCGGCATAGACACCCGCAAGCTGACCCGCCTGCTGCGCGACCGTGGTTCGCAGAACGGCTGCCTGATGGCGGGCGAGGGCATCGACCGCGACAAGGCGATCGAAGCCGCGCGCAAGTTCCCCGGCCTCAAGGGCATGGACCTGGCGAAGGAGGTCTGCACACGCGAGCGCTACACCTGGACCGAGGGCCAGCTGGACCTCGACAGCAACGCGTTCGTCCGCACCGAGGCGCGCTTCCACGTGGTGGCCTACGACTTCGGCGTCAAGCGCAACATCCTGCGCATGCTGGCCGAGCGCGGCTGCCGCGTCACCGTGGTGCCGGCGCAGACTTCGGCCGCGCAGGTGCTGGCGGAAAAACCCGACGGCGTGTTCCTGTCCAACGGCCCGGGCGACCCGGCGCCCTGCGACTACGCCATCGCCGCCATCCGCGAGATCGTGGCCACCAGGGTGCCGGTGTTCGGCATCTGCCTGGGCCACCAGCTGCTGGCGCTGGCCGCCGGCGCGCAGACCATGAAGATGAAGCTGGGCCATCACGGCGCCAACCACCCGGTCATCGACCTCGATTCCCGGCGCGGGATGATCACCAGCCAGAACCACGGCTTTGCCGTGGACGAGGCAACCCTGCCGGCCAACGTGCGCGCAACCCACCGCTCGCTGTTCGACGGCACCAACCAGGGCATCGAGCTTGCCGATGCGCCTGCTTTCAGCTTCCAGGGCCACCCGGAAGCCAGCCCGGGCCGGCGGGGGGGGGGGGGGGGGGGGG
>NZ_JAIBFH010000163.1 GCF_019459675.1 Arenimonas sp. | reverse complement strand
CCCGGCCTGGATGGCGTGCGTCACCGACCACCAGCTTTCAAACAGCTCGTGCCAGCTCCATTCGGCCAGCATGGTGCGGCCTTCGCTGACGCGCACCACCGGCGCCGAGGTCGGCTTGCCGATGCGCTGCGCGCAGTGCGTCAGCTCGTGGCGGTCGACCAGGTCGGCGAAGGCCGCCCGGTTCTCGGCGGCGATCTGCACCACCGCGCCCAACTCTTCGTTGAACAGCGTGCTGAACGGATCATCGCCCCAGCCGTCGAAGCTGAGCTCGAGGCCGCAGTGGCTGGCGAAGGCCATTTCGCAAAGTGCGGCAAACGCGCCGCCGTCGGAACGGTCGTGGTAGGCCAGCAGCAGGCCGTCGGCGCGCGCGGCCTGCACCAGCGCGAAGAAATGCCGCAGGCGGGCCGGCTCGTCCAGGTCGGGGCTGGCGCCGCCGAACGCCGAGTGCACCTGGGCCAGGATGGAGCCGCCCATGCGGCGCGCGCCGGCACCCAGGCCAATCAGCCACAGTTCGGAATCCACCGTGCGGTCCAGCACCGGCACCAGCGTCTGGCGCGCATCGTCCACGCGGGCGAACGCGGTGATCACCAGCGACACCGGCGACACAGACTTCTGCGGGCCTTCCGGGGCCTGCCATTGCGCCTGCATGGACAGCGAGTCCTTGCCGACCGGGATGGCGATGTCCAGCTCCGGGCACAGCTCCATGCCCACGGCCTTCACCGCGTCGAACAGCAGCGCGTCTTCGCCGGGGAACGAGGCAGCGGCCATCCAGTTGGCCGACAGCTTCACTTCCGAAAGCGAGGCGACCCCGGCGGCGGCCAGGTTGGTGATGGCTTCGCCCACGGCCATGCGGGCCGACGCGGCGGCGTCGATCAGCGCCAGCGGCGTGCGCTCGCCCACGGCCATGGCTTCACCCGCCACGCCGTTGAAATCGGTGAGCGTGACCGCGACGTCGGCCAGCGGCAGCTGCCACGGACCCACCATCTGGTCGCGCGAACACAGCCCGCCCACCGACCGGTCGCCGATGGTGACCAGGAAGTTCTTGGCCGCCACCGTGGGATGCGAAAGCACCCGCAGCCCGGCCTCGCGCAGGTCGAGCCTGGCGGTGTCCAGGCGCGGCCAGCGCGGGGCCGGCGTGCGCTGGGTGTCGCGGTGCATCTTGGGCGACTTGCCGAAAAGCACGTCCATCGGCAGATCGATCGGCAGCGAACCATCCGGGGCCCGGAGCACCAGCCGCGGGTCCAGCGTGGCCACGCCGACGGCGGCGAACACCGCGCGTTCGCGCAGGCAGATGGCCTCGAAGTCGGCGAAGCGGTCCGAGGCCACGCCCAGCACGTAGCGCTCCTGCGCCTCGTTCGACCACAGCTGCATCGGCGACAGGGACGGGTCGTCGCTGGGGATCTTCGCCATGTCGATGATGCCGCCGACGCTGGAGTCGTGCAGCAGCTCGGGAATGGCGTTGGACAGGCCGCCGGCACCGACGTCGTGCGCGGTGAGGATGGGGTTGCGCTCGCCTTGGGCGAAGCAGCGGTCGATCACTTCCTGGCAGCGGCGCTGCATCTCGGGGTTGTCGCGCTGCACCGAGGCCAAGTCGAGGTCTTCCGAACTCTGGCCCGAGGCCACCGACGACGCGGCACCACCGCCCAGGCCGATCAGCATCGCCGGGCCGCCCAGCACCACCACGTAGTCACCGGGGCGCAGGTCGAGCTTCTTCACCTGGCCACGGTCGATCGCACCCAGGCCGCCGGCCAGCATGATGGGCTTGTCGTAGGCGCGGCTCAGGCCGGGCTGGTCGGTGGGCAGTTCGAAGCTGCGGAAGTAACCGGTGAGCGCAGGGCGGCCGAATTCGTTGTTGAACGCGGCGGCGCCGATCGGGCCGTCGGTCATGATTTCCAGGGCCGTGGCCATGCGCGGGTTCAGCGGGCGATCGGCTTCCCACGGGCGCGGCAGCGACGGGATGCGCAGGTGCGATACCGAAAAACCGGTGAGCCCGGCCTTGGGCTTGCCGCCGCGGCCGGTGGCGCCTTCGTCGCGGATTTCACCGCCCGAACCGGTGGCGGCGCCCGGGAAGGGCGAGATGGCCGTGGGGTGGTTGTGGGTTTCGACCTTGATGCAGAACGCGGAGTCCACCGGCGCACTGTGGCCGTACTCACCCGTGTCGGCCTCGGGCCGGAAGCGCGCGCCCGGATGGCCTTCGATCACCGCGGCGTTGTCGCTGTAGGCGGTGAGCGTGAGCTGCGGCGACTTGGCGTGGGTGTTTCGGATCATCTTGAACAGGGTCAGCGGCTGCGGCTCGCCGTCGATGGTCCAGTCGGCGTTGAAAATCTTGTGGCGGCAGTGCTCGGAGTTGGCCTGCGCGAACATCATCAGTTCGGCGTCGGACGGGTCGCGCCCCAGCTCGCCGTAGCGCTGCTGCAGGTACTCGATCTCGTCGGGCGACAGCGCCAGGCCGAGACGGCCGTTGGCCTCCGCCAGCGCCGCCAGCGCGATGCGCTCCACCGGGCCCGGGGCGAGGCGCACGAACAGCTGCGCGGCCTCGTCACGGGTTTCGAGCAGGGACTGGGTCATCGGGTCGTGCAGGGCGCGCGCCAGGCGCGGCCAGCGCGGGTCAGCCGCGGGCGGCAGGCCCGCCAGGTCCAGGCGCAGGCCGCGCTCCACGCGCTTTACCGCCATGCCGGCACCGCGCACGATCTCGGTGGCCTTGGTGGCCCAGGGCGACAGCGTGCCCAGGCGCGGCACCACGAAGCGCGACACGCTGCCTTCGGCCGGCTCCTCGCGCCCCGTGCAGCCTTCCAGGATGCGGCCCAGCACCGCCAGGTCGGGCGCCGCGCCGGCTTCGGGCAAGGCGAAATAGACGTGCCAGGCGCCGACGACCCGGAGGTCACCGACGATCAGCTGCAGGCGGTTCTGGAGACGGTCGCGCCGAAAGGGCGACAGGGCGGGCAGGCCCTCAAGGACAATCATGTCCGCACTATTCCGTGGGAAACGAGCGCCGTATTGTAGACGAAGGCCGGGCACTCGGCCCGGCCTGTCGCAGGCCGGAGCCTCAGCGGGCCGGCTTGGCCGCGATCTGGTCCAGGCGGGCCAGCATTTCGGCCGGGGTGACGTAGCCGCCCAGCTGCTCGCCGTTGGCGGCGTAGATGGCCGGGGTGCCGTCCAGGCCGATGCTGCGGCCCAGGGTGTAGTCCATGGTGACCGGATTGGTGCAGTTGCCCTTGGGCAGGGACTGGCCGGCCTTGGCCGCCGTCATGGCCTGGCGACGGTCGGGCGCGCACCACACGGACACCGCCTTGTCGAAGGACTCGCCGGACAGGCCCGAGCGCGGGAAGAACAGGTATTCCACCGAGATTCCGAGCTGGTTGTATTCGGCCATCTGCTCGTGCAGCTTGCGGCAGTAGCCGCAGTCGATGTCGGTGAATACGGTGACGACGTGGCGGGGATTGGCCGCCGCGAACACGATGCGACGGTCGGCCCCGGCCGCGTCCAGCAGGTCCTTGCGCAGTACGCTTTCACTGGCCTGGGTCAGGTTTTCCCGGCTGGGGATGTCGAACAGCGCGCCCTGGATCAGGCGCTTGCCGTCCTCGGACAGGTAAACCACCCGGGCGCCCATCGCCACTTCCTTGAAGCCGGGAATGGGCGATTCGTCGATGCGGGTGATCACCGCGTCGGGCGCCAATTCCTTCATGGCCGCGCGCAGCGCGGCTTCACTGGCAGGCGCGCCGGGCGCAGCCGCGACCGGCTTGGCCGCACCCGCGGCGGGAGCGGCCGGCGTGGCCTGCGGCTCGGCGGCGCAAGCGGTCAGGCTGGCCACCAGGGCGAATGCGGTCAGGGTATGGCGGATCATTCGTGCGTCCTCGGTTCGGTTCTGGTTCCGACCCGGGAGGGGCGCGGAAAGTTCCGGCAATTGTGGCATGCCGCGCCGGATCAGGCCCGGGGATGGTGCTGCTGGTGCAGGCGCTTGAGGCCTTCGCGCGCCACCAGGGTGTAGATCTGGGTCGTGGAAAGCGAGCTGTGGCCCAGCAGCATCTGCAGCGCGCGCAGGTCGGCACCGTGGTTGAGCAGATGGGTGGCGAAGCTGTGGCGCAGCCCGTGCGGGCTGACCTTGGCCGGGTCGATGCCGGCCACCACGGCCAGGCGCTTCACGACGTTCCAGAACTGCTGCCGGCTCAGGGCAGCCCCCGCCCGGCCCAGGAACAGCGGCGCCGCCGCGCGGCTGCCCGCCAGCGCCGGCCGCGCCTGCGCGATGTAGCGTTCGATCCAGTGCAGGGCCTCTTCGCCCAGCGGCACCAGCCGCTCCTTGCTGCCCTTGCCCATCACGCGCACTACGCCCTGGCGCAGGTTGAGCGCAGTGGCCGGCAGGTTCACCAGCTCGCTCACCCGCAGGCCCGTGGCGTACATCAGCTCCACCATGGCGCGGTCACGCAGGCCGGCGGTGGTGTCCACGGCGGGCGCCGCGATCAACGCCTCCACTTCACTTTCCGACAGCGCCTTGGGCAGCGACCGGCCCAGCTTGGGGGGGTCGAGCAGGGCCGTGGGGTCGGTTTCACGCACGCCCAGCCGCACCTGCTGGGCGAAGTAGGCCCGCAGCGCCGACAGCAGCCGGGCATTGCTGCGCGCGGCGTAACCGTCTGAGGTGCGCTGGGCCAGGTAGTCGAACAGCACCTGCCGGTCCACGCCGGCCAGGTCCCGGCCGCGGGTGCCCAGCCAGCGCGACAGCCCCTCAAGGTCGCGGCGGTAGCTCTGCAGGGTCAGCGGCGACAGGCCCGACTCGGCCCAGGCGCGATCCAGGAACGCGGTGATCGAGCGAAGGTCGGCGGGCGCCGCCGGGGGCAGCGCCTGGGCGGCCGCACGGCGGTCGGCGGGAAGCTTGGAAGTCATGTGCGGCAGCTTAGACCAAGGCGGCGGCGCCGACCCGGCGCATGTCGGTCTTCACTGCGGTGCCGCTATCATTCGCACATGGACAACGCCCTGCCTGCGCCGCTTCCCGCCGCCCTGCCCGCCCACCTTGGCTGGCGAGTGCTCGCCATGGTGTACGACGCCATGCCCAATATCGCGCTGTGGTTCGCCGTCAGCGGCGTCGCCCTGGCCGTGGTGCCCGGCCATGCCCCGTTCGCGCCGTGGAGCCTGGGTCAGTTCGCGCTGTGGCTGCTGTGCTGGGCCATCAGCGGCCTGTATGCGGTGATGTCCTGGCGCGGCATCGGCCAGACGCTGGGCATGCGGCCGTGGCGACTGAAGGTACTGGCCGCCGACGGCCGCAAGGCCGGCGCCGGGGCGCTTTGGCTGCGTTACGCGGTGGCTACGGTTTCGCTGGCGGCCGCAGGCCTGGGCTTCGCCTGGTCGCTGGTGGACCGCGAGCGCCGCACCTGGCACGACATCGCCAGCCGCACGGTGATGGTGCGCCTGCCCAAGCCCTGATCGTCAGTCGCGTCGCGCCAGAACGCCCCAGCTCAGCCCCAACAGCATCAGCGGCGGCAGCAGGTAGGCCGCGCGCGCGTCGAAACGGTAGACGTCCGACAGGCTCACCACCAGGCGCTGCGCCAGCAGGTAGGCCACGCCGATCACGATGGCTATGAACAGCCGCTTGCCAAACCCGCCCGAACGCAGCGAACCGAACGCGAACGGCAGCCCCGCCAGGCAAAGCACCAGCACATTGAGCGGATAGAACCAGCGGGCCCAATAAGCGTTCTCGAAGGCTTTGGAGTCCAGGCCGTTGCGCTGCATGTACTCAATGTTGCGATCCAGCTCGCGCGAACTCAGGTAGCGCGGGCGCGAGGCCGCGGCGGCCAGGGCCTGGTCGTCGAGTTCGCTTTCCCAGGCCTCCTGCGGCAGCGCCTGCGTGGTGACCGACCTCTCGCCAAAGCGCGAGCGCTTCACGTCGCGCAGCAGCCACCGGCCGCCGCGATGCTCGGCGGTCTTCGCCTCGGCCATCGAAAGCAGCTTGCCCTGGTCGTCGAATTCGAACAGGCGCACGCCGCGCAGCTCGGTCCACTCCAAGCCGTCGGTGCGGCGGTTGGCGCCGTCGCGGGCGTTGAGGAACATATTGCCCTCGCGCAGCCACAGGCCCGACACGCGCGCCACCACCACGTCGCCGGTCTTGGCCTGGGTGACCACCGACTGCGCGCTCTGCTCGCCGAACGGCGCCACGGTTTCCGCGTTGACCACCATCAGCACGGTCAGCAGCATCACTGAAATCAGCGCGCCCAGGCCGATGCGCAGCCGCGACATGCCAACGGCACCCATCGCGACCAGCTCCGATCGCGACGCCAGCCCACCCAGGCCCAGCACGGTGCCGATCAGGGCCACCGTGGGGAAGAGTTCATACAGGCGCCGCGGCAGGGTGTAGGCAGTGAACAGCACCGCATGGCTGAGCGTGTAGCCACCCTCGCCGATCTCGTCGAGCTCCTGGACGAACGCCGACAACAGGTCGAAACCCGCCAGCACCGCCCACGCGCCGAGCGTGCTCACCAGCACGGCCCGCGCCAGGTACAGGTCGATGATGCGTGGACGCAGGTTCACGCCGGCACCCGCGTGGGCGCGCGCAGGCGGCCATCGGTGCGGAACAGCCACCAGGCCAGCACCGCCATGGGCAGCAGCAGCCACCACAGGCCGGCCCACGCGGGCAGCACCGAGGTGGCCAGCCAGCCCTTGCCCAGCACCAGCAGCGCCATCGCGTTCACGTAGATCAGCAGCGCCGCCAGGATGCGGCCGTAGCGGGCCTGGCGCGGCTCGCCCCGCCCCAGGGGCAGCGCCAGCACGCCCAGCACCAGCGCCATCAGCGGCGTGGCGATACGCCAGTGCAGCTCGGCGCGCGCGGCGGCGTCGGGTTGGGCCAGCAGCTGCACGGTGGAGCGCGTTTCAAGGTCGTCGGCGCTGCTGTCGGCGGCGGCATCGGGCACGCTCAGCTCGTTCTGGCCAAATCGCATCAGGCGGAAGTCCTTGGCGTCGAGCGTGCCTTCAACACGGAATCCGTCGTGCAGCCGCAGGAACCGGTCGGCGTCGCCTTCCACCACCAGCTCGCCCTCCCTGGCGGTGATCACGTCCAGCCGGCCATTGCGCTCGGACTGCACGAACATCTGCCGGAACCTGGTGCCGTCGGTACTGAGTTCACCCACGTAAAGCACGCCGGCCCGGCCGGGCAACTCAATGAAGCGGCCGGCCTCCAGGCCCGCCACCAGGAAAGAGCGCTTGGCGTTCTCTACCATGTCACGGGCAATCCGCGCGCCGGTGGGCGCGAGCCAAAGCGACGACACGGCGATGACCACGGCCACCGGCACCGTCACCAGCGCCAGCGGCCGCCAGAGGCGCTGCGGCCCCAGCCCGACCGACGACAGCACGGCCATCTCGCTGTCGCCGTAAAGCCGCCCCACCGACAGCAGCAGGCCGATGAACAGCGCCAGCGGCAGCAGCAGCGGCAGCACCTGCACCGACCTCAGCCCCAGCTGCGACAGCAGCAGCCCGGCCGGAACCTTGCCGCGCGCGATCTCCGCCATCAGGTCCACCAGCAGCCCGCCCAGCCCCACCAGCAGCAGCACGGCGGCCACGGCAGCCACGCTGGAGGCGAACTGGCGCAGCAGGTGGCGTTCGATCAGCAGCATGCGTGAAGGTGGGCCTTTGCCGGAGATAAAGGGGACGGGTCCGGACCGGCCGGCCCGTGCCTTGTTAGAATCGCGGGGTCGTCACGGAGCGTCGCCCCCAATGGGCGCCTTGCTCCCGACTCCCCCAATTGTACGGAATCAAACACCATGGCCCTCGAATTTCGCCTGAACCACCTCGCCCCCGCCACCGCGGACACCGACTGCGTCGTTGTCGGCGTGTTCGGCGACGGCAGCCTTTCGCCCTCGGCCCAGGCCATCAACCAGGCCAGCGGTGGCAAGCTGGCGGCGCTGGTGGAGCGCGGCGATGCCTCGGGCAAGACCGGGCGAACCACGCTCCTGCCCGACCTGGAATGCGAGAAGCCGCCGCGCGTGCTGGTGGTTGGCCTGAACGGA
>NZ_JAIBFH010000160.1 GCF_019459675.1 Arenimonas sp. | reverse complement strand
CCCCCCCCCCCCCCCCCCCCCTCCCGCGCCCCCCCCGGGCGCCTCTGGCCCCCCCCCCCCCGCCGCCCCCCCCGCCGACGCCATCGCCGCCGCCGAGGGCCTGCGCGACCGCGCGATGGCCGGCAGCCAGGCCTGGGCGGTGGTGGAGTCGCTGACCACCGAAGTGGGTCCGCGCATGGCCGGCACACCGGCCGATGCGCGCGCCGTGGCGTGGGCACGGGCGAAGTTCACCGCGATGGGCTTCGACAGGGTTTACCTCGAGCCGGTGACCTTCCCGGTGTGGCTGCGCCATCATGAAAAAGCCGAAGTGCTGTCGCCGTTCCCGCAGCCGCTGGTGATCACCGCGCTGGGCGGCAGCGTCGGCACCGGCGCCAAACCGCTGGAGGCCGAAGTGGTGGAGTTCGCCGACCTGGCCGCGCTGGTGGCGGCGCCGGAAGCCAGCCTGGCCGGCAAGATCGCCTACGTGTCCAACCGCATGGTCCGCTTCAAGGACGGCCGCGGCTATGGCCCGGCCGTGGGCGCGCGCAGCAACGGCGCGGTGGAGGCCGCGAAGAAGGGCGCGCTGGCCGTGGTGATCCGCTCCATCGGCACCAGCAGCGACCGCTTCGCCCACACCGGCACCATGCGCTACCTGCCCGACGTGCCGCGCATTCCGGCCGCGGCCCTGTCCAATCCCGACGCCGACCTGCTCAGCCACATGATCGCGCGCGGCAAGCCGGTCAGCCTGCGCCTGGACATCTCGGCCGAAACCATCGGCGAGTACACCTCGCACAACGTGATCGGCGAGATCCGCGGCCGCGAACTGCCCGACGAAGTGGTGACCCTGGGCGGCCACCTCGATTCCTGGGACCTGGGCACCGGCGCCATCGACGACGGCGCCGGCGTGGCCATCACTGCCGCCGCCGGGGCTCTGATCGGCGAGCTTGATCGCGCGCCGCGCCGCACGGTGCGCGTGATCGCGTACGCGAACGAAGAACAGGGTCTTTACGGCGGCAAGGCCTACGCGCAGGCGCGCGCGGACGAAGGCCTGGTCGCGGCGCACCAGCTGGGTGCGGAAAGCGACTTCGGTGCCGGACGCATCTACGCGCTGCGCGCCGGCGTGGACCCGGCCGCCTGGCCGGTGATCGAACGCATCGGCCAGGTGCTGGCGCCGCTGGGCATCGCCACGGAACCGCAGGGCGGCAGCCCGGGCCCGGACGTCGGCCCCATCGTTGCGCTGGGTGCGCCCTGGGCGCAGCTGGCGCAGGACGGCATGGACTACTTCGACTACCACCACACCGCCAACGACACGCTGGACAAGATCGACCCCAAGGCGCTGGACCAGCAGGTGGCGGCCTACGCGGCGCTGATGTACCTGGCGGCGGAAACCGAGGTTGACTTCGGCAGCGCGCCGCCGCCGGCCGCCGCTACGGCTCCTGCCACTGCTGCTGATCCCGCAAAGTAGCCGATCGTCGCGACGCGCCCGGGGGCATCGGCGCCGGTGTCACAGCGATGACGGCGCCAATAGCCATGGGCTTGGGGGGCGTCAGTCCAGCAGCGGCGTCGCCAGCACCTTCGACGGCGCGCCGGTGAGTTTCTCGACCTGTTCGCGCAGGTCTTCGCGCGACACCTCGCGCAGCGGGATCAGGGCGCGCACCACGTCGTCCAGGCTGCGCTTTCCCTTCGTGCGCTGGCGCACTTCGACGTCCAGCGCGCGGAACAGCTGCACTGCGCGCGCCGTGCGCGGGCCGTAGGAGCGATTGCGGGTGAGCGTCTTCACCCGCTTGCCGTGGTTGGCCATCCAGTCCTGGGCCTTGTCGGCGCGCGCGTCGCTGAGCAGGTCGGCGCGCCGCAGCAGCTCGATCGAGTAGTACTCGGCCAGGCCCTCGGCAATCCAGTCGTCGCCGTCGGCGCCGCGGATGCGGGTGATGACGTGGGTGAGTTCGTGGGTGAGCGTGCTGGTGCCGTTCTCGCTGATCAGCGGACGGTCGGCGTGCAGGAACAGCGAGCGCGGACCCGACAGGCCGCCGCGCCACATCGGGTCGCCGGCGCTGACGATCAGCAGCTTGGACGGCAGCGTCCCGAACGCACGCTTGAACTCGGGCACCAGGCCGTTGAAGAAGGCCAGCATGTCGTTGCGGCGGATCACGTCGCCCTTGGGCCCGGCCACGCTGACCTCCATCCCGTCGAGCAACTCGCGCCGGGTGCCGACTGCGCCGGCGATCACCCAGCCGATGGGGCGGTCGAAGTTGCGCTCGGGATTGGTGACCACGAACGACTTGCCGTCGCGGCTGCGCACGAAGGGCGTGTCCACGTTGGTCCAGCCCTTGGGCAGCACGAACCGCAGGCGCGCGCGGGAATCCGAACCCTTGGTGGCGCGGATGCGGGCGCTGGGCACCAGGTCGTCGCCGCGCACGATCACCCAGTCGGTCGTCATGCGGGCGTCGTAGCCGCCGCCCGCGCGCTCGTTGCTGATCCGATAGCGATAGCGCAGCTTGGAAGGCTTGCCGGCCAGGGGCACCCAGGTGACGGTGCCGCCCTTGCGGCTGATGCTGCCGTCGCCGCTGACCTGGGTGTAGCGGTCCTGGGGCATGCTCAGGCGCATCTGGGTCACCCGGCCGGTGTCCGGGCGCAGGGCGATGGTGACCTGGGCCTGGTCGGACGCCGGCAGGAACTGCACGGTGTAGGTGACGTCGTACTGCGGGCGCGGCGCGGCCACCGCCGCGGTTGCCAGCGCCAGCAGGAGGAAACAGGCGCCCAGGGCGCGCATCAGGGGTCGAATGTCCATGGGGCGATTATGCCAAGTACGCGCTGAACCCAGGATTCAGGCGTGGCGCTGGCGCCACCATTCGCCCAGGAACACGGCCGTGGCGGCGGCCACGTTGAGGCTGTCCACGGCGCCGGTGCCGGGAATGGCCAGGCGCAGCGCGGCGGCCTGCGCCAGGGCCGGGTCGATACCGGTCTGCTCGGCGCCCATCACCAGCAGCATGCGCTCGGGCAGCGCGGCCCCGTACAGCGGCTTGCCGCCGCGCACCACCGTCGCCACCGCACCGAAGCCGGCCGATGCCAGCTGGGCCAGGCTGTTGTCGGCGCGGCCCATGCGCACCAGCGGCACCTGTTCGGCGCCGCCCTCGGCCACGCGCGCGGCGGCGCCCGACAGGGCCAGCGGTGATTCCTTGGGCAGCAGCAGGCCCGCCACGCCGAAGTGCGCGGCGGAACGCAGGATGGCGCCCAGGTTGTGCGGGTTGCCCACGCCGTCGAGCCAGATCGCCAGCTGCGGGCCGGGTTTGAGGTCCTGCAGCCAGTCCGAGAGGTTGCCTTCGGCGGCGGGCACGGTGCCGAACACTACGCCTTCGTGGTGGGCACTGGCGGAAAGCTTCTGCAGGTCTTCGTCAGCCACCACCGTATAGCCCAGGCGGTGCTTCACGCAGTGCGCCAGCACGGCGTTGAGGGCGTGGATGCGCGATTCAAGCAGCCAGACCTTGCGCAGGTCCTGCGGACGGCGCGCGAACATGGCCAGGCAGGCGTTCAGGCCGTGCCGGCGCTGTGCGCGCGGCGCACGGGGTGCTTCGAAGGCGCCGCGCAGCTGGTCGGCATCGGCTTCGTCGCGCGCGTAGTCACGGTGGCGCTCGGGCTGGCGCTCGCGCGGCGGGCCGCGGCGCTCGGCCGACGCCGGCGGTGCCGGACGAGCCTGGCGGTCGCGCTCACGCTCACGCTTGTCGCGCGGCTTGCCGGGCGACGGGCCGCGGGACGGGGAATAGCCCGAAGGCGGAAATG
>NZ_JAIBFH010000141.1 GCF_019459675.1 Arenimonas sp. | reverse complement strand
GGGGCCGCGCTGAATCTCTTTCGCGTGGCGTCCGGTATCCAGGAAGAACTGCTTTACGCGTCGGTGGTGCAGGTGCAGATCAGCGCGCGCGACGAAAAGATCACCGGGCTGCAGCAGCAGGTGCAGGAAGGCGAAGAGGAGTCGGCCCAGCTGCGCGACCAGGTCCAGAAGCTCCAGCGCGAACTGCAGCAGCGGCGCGGAGCTTTGGAAGCGGCGCGGCGCGAGCTGTCGTCCACCCAGGAAAAGCTGGCCCAGGCCCGCCGGCAGCAGGACGACGATCTGACCCGGCTGCTCGAGAACCAGCTGCTGGCGCAGGAAGAGCAGATCAACAGCCAGCGCACGCAGCTGGCCTCGCTGGAGCAGCGCGCAGGTGGGGCGGGTGCCGCCGGCGGTGTGTATGCGGCCGCGCCCATGCTGGAAATCCTCGATCCGATATTCGTCGCCACCCGTGGCCGCAACACGGCCGTGTACCGCGGCGGCCCCGGCATGCGCCAGGTGGTCGGCCGGGTCACTTCCCCGCAGCTGGTCAGCGCCATCACCGTCAACGGCAAGCCGGCGCCGCTCAGCGCCAGCGGCGGGTTCACCGCGCAGGTTGAAGTGCCCGCCGGCGGCGCGCAGGTCAGCGTCGCCGCCACCGACCGCAAGGGCTCGCGCGCGGAGCTGGCCTTTACGCTGCTGCCGCAGGCGGCGTCGTCGCCGGTCGCCGGCAGCGCCCCGTCCGGTGACGGCAGCCTGCCGCGCGGCGTGAAGCTGGGACGCTACTTCGCCGTGGTCATCGGCAACAACAGCTACCGTGACCCGGCCTACCCGGCGCTCAAGAGCGCGGCCAACGACGCCAATGCCGTGGCGGCGATGCTCAAGTCCCGCTACGGCTACCAGACCAGCCTTGTGCTCAACGGCGGTCGGCTGGAAATGCTCACGGCGTTGAACGAGATGCGCGAAAAGCTCAAGCCCGAGGACAACCTGCTGATTTACTACGCGGGCCATGGCGAGCTGGACGCCGGCGGCAAGGGCTACTGGGTGCCCAGCGACGGCGCCGCCAACGCCGAGCGGACTTGGATTTCCAATGCCGCCATCAGCGAAATCCTGGACACCATGCCGGCCCGCCACGTGCTGGTGGTGGCTGACTCGTGCTATTCGGGCACGATGACCCGCGCCTCGGCGCCCACCTTCGACGCCGGCACGATGGCGCCGGAAAAGTGGGCCAGCTGGGTCAAGACCATGTCCGATGGGCGGTCGCGAACGGCGCTCACGTCCGGCGGGGTGCAGCCGGTGCCCGACACGGGCACCGGGCGGCACAGCTACTTCGCCCGGGCCTTCCTGAACGTGCTGCAGGACAACAATGGCCTGATCGAGGCCCAGCGGGTGTTCCGCGAGGTGTCCACGTCCCTGGCCCTGGGGGCGATGGATTCGCCGGTTCCCCAGGTGCCCGAGTACGCCCCGATCCGGTTCGCGGGCCACGAAAGCGGCGGGTTCTTCTTCATGCCGCGGGGCGCGGCCCCCTCGACGGGACCCTGAGGCTGGCGGATCGGCCGAAGGCGACCTATAATTCGCGGCCCCGGTGGTGCGACCGCTGCACCGGGGCTTCGGAGAGGTGGCAGAGTGGTCGAATGTACCTGACTCGAAATCAGGCGTTGGTGTGAGCCAACCGTGGGTTCGAATCCCACCCTCTCCGCCATATCAAATGAAACGGGCCCTGTCGGGCCCTTTTTATTTCAAGCCTGCCGCGGCTTGCGCCGGCTTGCCGGGGTCTCGGTCGGCCGCACGGACCGGGGTAAACTGACGGCATTGAGCCGAGGATCCGCCCATGTCCGAAATCCAAGCCCCCGTTTCCTTTGGCGAGCTGCTCGACAAGATCGCCATCCTGCAGATCAAGTCCGAGCGCATGACCGACCCGGCCAAGCTGGCCAACGTGCGCAACGAGCTCAATGCGCTCGAGTCCACCTGGATGGCGCACCCGGCGGCCCGTGCCGACATCGCCCGCCTGCGCCTGGACCTCAAGGCCGTCAACGAGCGCCTGTGGGTGATCGAGGACGACATTCGCCTCAAGGAGAAGGCCCAGGCCTTCGATGCGGAGTTCATCGCGCTGGCGCGCGCCGTGTACTTCGAGAACGACGAGCGCGCGCGCATCAAGAAAAGCATCAACCTCGCGCTGGGGTCGGCCTACGTGGAAGAGAAGTCCTACCAGGACTACCGCGCCGGCAGTCCCTGAGGCGCGCGCC
>NZ_JAIBFH010000128.1 GCF_019459675.1 Arenimonas sp. | reverse complement strand
CCCCCCCCCCCCCCCCCCGGGGGGGCCCCGCCGGGCCCGGGGGGCGGGCCCCCCCCCCCCCCGGGGGGGCGCCCCCCCCCCCCCCGGTTGGCGTGCGCACGCCGCAGCCTTCGTACCCGCGCGAGGCGGCCCGTTCGGGCGTCACCGGTGAAGTGACTGTCGAAATCAGCATTGCCGCCAATGGTTCGGTCAGCGACGTTCGCGTCATCCGTGCCCAGCCGCGCGGCCAGTTCGACCGGGCCGTGATCAACACCGTGCGCGAGTGGCAGTTCGAGCCGATGGACGCGCCCGCCAAGCTCACGCGCACCTTCAGCTTCCGCCCGTAACCGGCGCAAGGCGCAAAAAGAAAAGGCCCGGCAATGCCGGGCCTTTCTCGTTCCGGGGGTAGCGGCTATCAGGCGGAAACGGCCAGCTGCTCGCGGTGGTAGATGCGCACGGCGATCCACACCAGGATCCCCGCCATCGCCAGGCTGGCGCCAAAGCTCAGCGCGAAATCCAACAGTGCCACCACCTCGCCCCGGGCCAGCGCCATGATCAGCACGTTCTGCGACAGCAGCGGCACGGCCGACATCCACAGTTCGCCCTTCATCGGGTTGATCATCAGGATCACCGAGGGAAGCATGGGCAGCAGCATCAGCAGCGACAGGTAGGTTTGCGCTTCGCGATAGGACTTGGCGTACGCGGCCACGATGGTCTGCAGCGCCGCGAACACCATCACCAGCGGCACCATCAGCAGGCCGGCGCGCAGGATCAGGCCGGCGCCGAAATCCACCTTCATGCCCAGCCGGTCCAGTGGGATGTACTGGAACGCCACCGCGAACGCCACCAGGCTGAGCATCATGCTCACCATTGCGAAGCCGAAGGTTGCACCCAGCTTGCCCAGCACGATCTGGGCCCGCGACGCCGGATTCACCAGCAGCGGTTCCAGCGACTGGCGCTCGCGTTCGCCCGCCGTGGTGTCGATGGCCAGGTACATGCCGCCCAGGAAGGCGCCCAGCACCAGCAGGTAGGGCAGGAAGCTGAGCAGCTGCCCGGCGCGCTGCTGCGTGCTTGCGATGTCGCGTTCGGCCACCGCCACCGGCGTCATCACCGCCGGATGCATGCCGCGTGCGGCTACCCGCATCGCCGCCTGCTGCCGGGCGTAGCCCTCCAGCAGGCCGGTCAGCCGGGCCACCGGTGCACGGCCGTCCTGGTCGGAGCTGTCGAACAACACCTGCACCTGGGCGGTTTCGCCGGCGCGCCAATGCTCGGCGTAATCGGGCGGGATCATCAGCACCGCCCGCGCGTCACGGCTGCGGATGGCCGCGTCGGCATCTTCCGGCGCGGCCTTCACCACCATGCCCTGCTGTTCCAGCCAGGCCACGAGGTTGGGTGCGTTGGCGGCGCCCACCACCGGCACTTCCAGCGGCTTCTCGGCGCTGTCGAGCTGCTTGGTGATGATGAAGCCCATCATGATGGCGAAGAAGACCGGGCCCAGCAGCGGCCCCATCACCAGCGCGTTCACCACGGTCTTCTTGTCACGCAGGTTCTCGGTGACTTCCTTGAGGAAAACGGTCAGTGCCGGGTTCATGCCATCAGTCCTTCTTCGGTGCCGATCGCCTTGACGAAGGCGTCCTCGAGGTTCGACTCGCCGGTTTGTTCGCGCAGTTCATCGGGCGTGCCTTCGGCCACCACCTGGCCGCGGGCGATGATGACGATGCGGTCACACAGCGCCGCCACCTCCTGCATGATGTGGCTGGAGAACAGCACGCAGCGGCCTTCGTCGCGCAGCTGGTGCAGGAAGCGGCGCATGTTGCGCGTGGCCATCACGTCCAGGCCGTTGGTGGGTTCGTCCAGGATCACGTTGCGCGGGTCGTGCACCAGGGCGCGGGCGATCGCGGTCTTCACCCGCTGGCCCTGCGAAAAGCCCTCGGTGCGCCGGTCGATGATGTCGCCCATCTCCAGGGCCGCCACCAGCGCCTGCGTGCGCTGCGCAATCAGCGCGTCGTCCATGCCGTGCAGCCGGCCGAAGTAGCGGATGTTCTCGCGGCTGCTCAGTCGCTTGTACAGGCCGCGCGAGTCCGGCAGCACGCCCAGCCGGCGGCGCACGGCCTGCGGGTCGATGTTGGCGTCAATGCCGTCCACCAGCACCTGGCCCGAATCGGGCTTCATCAGGGTGTAGAGCATGCGCAGGGACGTGGTCTTGCCGGCGCCGTTGGGCCCCAGCAGGCCGGTGATCTGGCCGTCGGCGGCGCTGAAGCTGACGCCGTCCACGGCTTTGACCTTGCCGAAGGCCTTGTGCAGGTCACGGACGTGGATCATGGCGTGGCTCCGTTGTAGTCGATGAAGAAGGGCGTGCTGCCCAGCGGATCCAGGCACTTCGCATCCAGGCCCACGGGGTCGAGCTTGTCGACGAACTCCGCGGCCAGGCGCGGGGTGCAGCCGCGCGCCAGCAGGATGTGGCCCTGGCCTTTTCCCACCAGGTGCCGCGCCTTGCCCAGCGACGCGAGCACCTGCTCGGCGTAGCGCGGCGGCGTCACCGGGTCGAACTCGCCCGACAGCAGCAGGGTGGGCGTGTCGGTGACCAGCGGCTGGTGGAACTGTCCCGACACCGGCCCCTTGGGCCACACGCTGCACTGGTTCAGCGTTACGTTGACCAAGCTGTCGCCCAGCACCAAGTCCTGGTCCTGCGGCCGGGCCTGCATGCGCGGGGCGTCTTCGGCGCAGATCACCGACAGCTGCATGCCGTGGTTGATCTGCCCGGTGAGCGAATCGAACACCAGCGCCGCCTGCGCCAGCAGCGACTGCGGCCGACCCTTGGCGGCCTCGTCCATCAGCAGCGGCAGCAGCGCGGCGGTTTCCGGCGCATAGGCGAACAGCCGCGCGATCAGCGCCACCGTGCCCTCATCAAGCTGCATTTCGCGCGCGGCGTGGCTTACCGGGTCGCGCATCGCCACCATTGTCGGCGCGTCGCGCGCCTGGTCCAGCAGGCCGTGCAGGGTGGCCAGCGGGTCACCGAAGGCCTGCTTGCACGCGGCCTGGCCGCTGCACTGGGCCAGGATCTGCTTGAGCGCGGCCTCGAGGTTGATGGCGTGTTCGCTGCCCAGGACCAGCTCGGGCGGCACCACGCCGTCCAGGATGATGCTGCGCACGGCGTCGGGATGCTGGCGCGCGTACTCCTGCGCCATGCGGGTGCCGTACGAACCGCCGTAGAGATTGAGCTGGGGCGCGCCCAGGGCCTGGCGCAGCGCCTCGACGTCACTGGCGGCAACGGTGGTGGTGTACTGGCTGACGTCGGCGTCCAGGCTGTCCAGGCAGTCGCGTGCCAACTGCACCTGCAGTTCCGGTGTGGGCAGCTGGCTGGCGTCGAAGGCGTCGGGGAACTGGCAGGCCAGGCGGTTCGAGCCACCCGTGCCGCGTTGGTCCATCAACACCAGGTGCCGCTTGTCGCGCAGGCGCGAGAAGCCGCCGGCGATCGACGCATACGATTCCGTGGCCGACTGGCCGGGGCCGCCGGCGAAATAGATCACCGGGTCCGGCGCCGGTTCGGCCGCGCGCGACGCGGCCAGCGCGACCTTCAGGCTGATCTTGCCGCCCTCGGGCTTGGCGGGATCCTCGGGCACTTCGAGCGTGGCGCACTGGGCGCGCACGGTGGCGCCGGTGCCGGGCTGCGCAAGTTCGCAGTCGGTGAATTCAAGGCTGCCCAAGGTCCGCGCCGAAACCGGCAGGGACATCAGCAGCAGGGCGATCGGGATCAGTCTTCGCATGGTTACCTCGGTGGAGATGCGCGGGGTGTTGTGATTACAGACGGTCGTAAGCGGAAAACGTGACAGGCACGCGGCCCCGGCGAAGCTAGGCGTTGACGGCCAGCGCCTGCAGCGTGGCTATCTGGTCGGCGCTCAAATGGGTGGAGCCGGCGTCCATGCTGTGCGTCAGCTTCTTCCGGGCCAGCGCCAGCGCCGATCGCGCGTCGTCGCCGCGACCTTCGCGAACCGCCAGCGCGGCCTCCGCCAGGCGCCGCCGGGCTTCGTCCACCACGCCGCCCCGCGCGCGCGCCAGCCACTGGCGCGCCTGCTCCGACCGGTGCCGGTGCAGCGCTTCGAACAGCGCCAGCTCGATGGCCAAGGACTGCCGGAAGCCGTCGGGGTAGTCGTCCACCACCGGCTCGATCCGGTCCAGCCAGCCCTGTGCACCGGCGATGTCGCCTGCGTCCAGGGCGTTGAAGTAGCTGTACAGCCAGACGCCCACGTCGTACATCGTTTCGTCGCCGGTGATGGCCTGGGCGTGGGCGAGGGCATCGCGGTCGTAGTCGCGCGGACGCACGCCCGCCAGGCCCTGGCCCATCAGGGCGATCAGCCGTGCACGGCGCTCCACCATGGCCGGGTTGCGGCGCAGCTGCAGCAGCTGCATGCCGTCGGACATGAAGCCGCCGCTGCGCATCGGCACCGCGGTAACCACGAAGAAGCAAAGCGACAGCCACGCGGTGATCAGGCCCCAGGCGCCGACACGGCCGGGAAACGCCCAGAACACCCCAACGCCAGGGCCGCCAGCACGAGGCTGGCCAGGGGGCCGCCCACCACCAGCCGCGTGAGCTGGGGCTTGAGGGGCTTGCCCGCCACCGGCAGCGCGGCGGCCACGCCGCCCAGCGTGCCCAGGTTGAAGAACCACCGGAAGCGGACGCCGTCCTTGCCACGCACCCAGCCAAACGGCCCGGCGATGAACAACAGGAAGCGCATGCCGCGGCTCATGCCGCCGGCCAGGTGCCCGGCCTCATGGAACGCCAGCACGAACACCACGATCACCGGCAGCGCCAGCAGGTCCCAGCCCGACAAGGCCTTCAGGCTCAGGCTGGAGGGCACGTAGGCCATGCCGGCCTTGGCCACCAGGAAGCCGAAAGCACCGCCGGCCACGGCCAGCAGCAGGCCCGTGAGCACCTGGCGCCACGGGTTGTTCTTCGTCGGGACGGATCGGGCCATGACGCTTCTCCGGTATCAGGGGCGGCGGGGTTTACGCCGCGGCGGGGCCGGGGCGGGCTTGTCCACGGCGGCAACGTCGTTGGGATAGAGCGCGACCGTAAAGGCGTAAAAGCGGCCGTCCGCGGCCGGCTGCTTGGCGATGTCGTCGTACTCCATCCAGAACGCCTGCAGCCGGGCGTAAAGCCGCTGCGCCTGTTCGGGCGACAGCTTGAGCACATTGCGGTAGGCCATCAGTGCGCCCGGGTCTGGCGCCCGGCGCCGGACATCCAGCTGCCCGGCTTCGATGCCGCGGCTGATCTCCACCCGCGTCTGGTCGAACACGAAGCCCAGCAGGGCTTCGGTGCGCCGCCGGTCGGGCTTGTCGCCCGTGCCAAAGGCGGCGGTGTCGAGCCGCAGGTCGCGGGCGACGGCGCGGTAGTGCTTCTCGACAATGCCCGACACCAGCCGCGTGCGCTCCACGAAAACCAGCCCGTGCTTTTCGAGCTGGCGCAGATGGTAGTAGAGCCGGGTGGTCGGGCAGCCCAGCTCGGCGGCCAGGGTTTTGGCGGTCTTCGCTTCGGGCGCCAGCGAGTACACGATGAACGATCGCACGGGGTTGGCCAGCACCCTGAGCAGGGCGGGGTCGATGCGGGCCGTGTCCTGGATGGTGCGCCGCGCGTTGCGTTCAGCCATATCAAAAGCCCAAAAGCATTCAACACGTTTGAATGCTAACGCCGGCCCGGGGCGGCGGCAAGCCTGACCAATGGCAGGGGCCGGTGCTGCGGCCGGCGCCGGGGCTTACTTGCTGCTGACGTATTTTTCGCGACGTACGTGCGGCACCGGCAGGCCGGCCGTCTTGAGCACCTCGAACGCGGCGTCCACCATGTTCGGGTTGCCGCACAGGTAGGCGATGTCGCCTTCGGCATCGGGTGCGAATTCGGCCAGGATGTCCTGCACGTAGCCCTTGCGCACGTCCGGGTGCGGGTCGGCCGGCAGTTCGCGGCTGAAGCAGGGCACGAAGCGGAAGCCGGGATGGCCCTCGGCGAACGCGCGGAAATCCTCGCCGTAGATCAGCTCCTCCGGCGTACGGGCGCCGAACAGCAGCACCACCTCCACGCCACGCGACTGCATCATCGCGTGCAGCTGCGGCAGCATCGCCCGGTAGGGCGTGACGCCGGTGCCGGTGCCGATCAGCAGGTAGCGCTTGTTGGTGTCGGCCGGCACCAGGCAGAAGCGGCCGTAAGGGCCGCTGGCCTGGATCTGCTGGCCCTCGTCCAGGGCTTCAAACAGCGCCGTGGCGGCGCCACCGGCGACATAGCTGACCGCGATCTCGATCGCTTCACCCGGGGCCATGGCGTGGTCGTGCATGGTGGCCAGCGAGTAGCTGCGCTTGGTCGGGGTGCCGTCGGGATAGTTGAAGTGCACCTGTACGAACTGGCCCGGGATGAAATCCAGCGGCTGGCCGTCGTCACGCGCGAAGGCGAGGTGGCGGACGGTCGGTGCCAGCATGCGGCTGCCAACCAGGCGAAGCGGGAAGTGCAC
Organism: Arenimonas sp.; assembly: GCF_019459675.1. GTDB lineage: Bacteria > Pseudomonadota > Gammaproteobacteria > Xanthomonadales > Xanthomonadaceae > Arenimonas. The sequence goes on along the minus strand of NZ_JAIBFH010000128.1, from coordinate 4,760 downwards.
GATGGCCAAACGGGAACTCCGGAAGTAGGAAACACTGTAGCGCCGAGCCACCGGAGCCCGGGGCGGGAAGCGCCATATAATAAGCGGCATAGACCCCCGGCGCAGCGCCGGTGCGGTCCAGGAGTCCCATGCAAACCCAGCCAGCGCTCGAGATCACCGATCTCACCAAAACCTATGCCACCGGCGTACAGGCCCTGAAGGGCGTTTCGCTCAGCGTCGCCCCCGGTGACTTCTATGCCCTGCTCGGCCCCAACGGCGCCGGCAAGTCCACCCTGATCGGCGTCGTCAGCTCGTTAGTGAACAAGACGGCGGGTGAAGTGAAGGTGTTCGGCATCGACCTGCATGCCCACCGGTCCGAGGCCATGCGCCAGATCGGCCTGGTGCCGCAGGAAATCAACTTCAACATGTTCGAGACGCCGTTCGACATCCTGGTCAATTACGCCGGCTTCTACGGCCTGCCCCGCGCGCAGGCCCGGGAGCGCGCGCACGAGGAGCTCAAGCGCGCCCAGTTGACCGACAAGGCCAACACCATGTCGCGCACGCTGTCGGGCGGCATGAAGCGCCGGCTGATGATCGCCCGCGCCATGATGACCCGCCCGCGCCTGCTGATCCTGGACGAACCCACCGCCGGCGTGGACATCGAGATCCGCCGCGGCATGTGGAAGACGCTCAAGGAAGTGAACGCCGCCGGCACCACCGTCATCCTCACCACCCACTACCTGGAGGAAGCGGAGAACCTGTGCCGCAACCTGGCCATCATCGACAAGGGCCGCATCATCGAACAGGGCCCGATGAAGGCGCTGCTGGCCAAGCTCGACGTCGAGGGTTTCCTGCTGGACGTGGAGGGCGTGCTGCCGCAGGTGCTGCCGGCCATCGAAGGCGTCACCCTGGTGCGCCAGGACAACCACACCCTGGACGTCGAGAAACCGCGCGAGATGGACCTCAACCGCGTATTCGCCGCCCTCAACGACGCCGGCATCCCGGTGCGCTCCATGCGCACCAAGTCCAACCGCCTCGAGGAGCTGTTCGTGCGGCTCACTGGCCAGCCGGAGGCCACCGCGTGAGCAACCCCAACCTGACCGCCCTCAAGACCATCGCCCGGCGCGAAGTGGCCCGCATCCTGCGCATCTGGGGCCAGACCCTGGTGCCGCCGGCCATCACCATGACGCTGTACTTCCTTATTTTCGGCGGCCTCATCGGCAGCCGCATCGGCACCATGGACGGCATCGCGTACATGGACTTCATCGTGCCGGGCCTGGTGATGATGGCCATCATCCAGAACGCCTACGGCAACATCAGCTCGTCGTTCTTCGGCGCCAAGTTCGGCCGCCACGTGGAAGAGCTGCTGGTCAGCCCGATGCCCAACTGGGTGATCCTGGGCGGCTACGTCACCGGTGGCGTGCTGCGCGGGCTGATGGTGGGCGCCATCGTGATGGTGATCGCGATGTTCTTCACCCCCGTGCGGCTGCCGCATCCATTCATCACGCTGGCCACGGTGGTGCTGGGCGCGGTGATCTTCTCGCTGGCGGGCTTCGTCAACGCGGTGTACGCCAAGAAGTTCGACGACATCGCCATCGTGCCCACCTTCATCCTCACCCCGCTCACGTATCTGGGCGGCGTGTTCTATTCGGTGAAGCTGCTGCCCGACTGGGCCGAGGCCGCCACCCACCTCAACCCGATCTTCTACATGGTGAACGCGTTCCGCTACGGCCTGCTGGGCCAGAGCGACGTGTCCATGGTGACGGCGTTCGCGCTGATGGGCTTCTTCGTCGTCAGCCTGGGTGCGTTGGCCCTGTGGCTGCTCAAGCGCGGCGTGGGCCTGCGCAGCTGATACGACGCCCCGGCCAGCCGGGGCTCAGGCGCCCCGAACGGGCAGCCGGAAGAACGCCGCCGCCACGGCGGTGGTTGCGGCGGCGGTGGTTTCGAACGCTTCGCCGCGGTCGCGCGCCAGCTCCTCGACGATGTGGCGCAGGTACATCGGTTCGTTGCGACGGTGCGCGGGCATCGGCCGCACGGTGCGCGGCAGCAGGTAGGGCGCGTCGGTTTCCACCATCAGTCGGTCGGCCGGGATGTCCTTCACGAACTCGCGCAGGTGCTGGCCGCGGCGCTCGTCGCACAGCCAGCCGGTGATGCCGATGCAGTAGCCGGCGTCCAGCGCATCGAAGCATTCCTCGCGGGTGCCGGTGAAACAGTGCACCACCGCCGGACCGAGGCGGCCGCCGAAGTTCTTCATGATGGCCATGAAGTCGGCGTGCGCATCGCGCTGGTGCAGGAACAGCGGCAGGCCGGTGTCGGCGGCGATCTGCAGCTGGCGCTCGAAGGCGCGGCGCTGGGCCGGACGCGGGGAGAAATCGCGGTGGTAGTCCAGGCCGCATTCGCCCACCGCCACCACTTCGGGCTGCGCCAGCAGAGCGCGCATTTCGGCGTCGGCTTCGTCGGTGTATTCCACCGCGTGGTGCGGGTGCACGCCCGCGGTGGCGAACAGGCGGCCCGGATGCGCCCGCGCCAGCTCCAGTGAGCGCACCGAGCCGGCGCGGCTGGCGCCCGTAACGACCAACTGCGCTACGCCCGCATCGGCGGCGCGCATCAGCACGGCGTCCAGGTCGTGGTCGAAGCTTTCGTGGCCCAGGTTGGCGCCGATGTCGATCAGGTCCATGCTGGGTTCCCGGCTTGAAGGCGGCCATGGTACCCGGCGCCGGTCAACCGTAGCCGTGCCGCGGCGTTATGGCGGTGGAGTCCTGCAGGAAAACGCTCATGTCCCACTGGCCCATGCGCCCGACTGAAAAGCCCCGGCGGTTTTCGATGGCCTGGCTGGGCCTGAGCGCCGTGCTGCTGTTGCCGGCCGCCACCCCCGCGCGGCCGCTGCACGATTTCGCGCCGGTGGACGCCGGCGCCCGGCAGCTGGTGCTCGATTACGGACTGCCGGGCGCTTCGCTGCGGCTGTCGCGCGGCGGCGTGGCGCTGTACCGGGAAAACTACGGTGCCTACACGGGCAGCGAGCGGCTGGCGATCGCCTCGGCCAGCAAGTGGCTGTCGGCGCTGACCCTTGCGCGCCTGGTCGAACGTGGCGACCTGCGCTGGGACAGCACGGTGGGCGACTTCTTCCCCGCCGCGGCGCCGGCGATGCGGCCGATCACGCTGGCACAGCTGTTCTCGCACACCAGCGGCATCACCGTTGCCGACATTCCCTGCCTCGCCGACCGCCAGAAAACCCTGCAGGCGTGCGCGCTGGAAATCCTGGCGGTGCCGCGCGTGGCGGCGCCGGGCACGGTGTTTGCCTACGGCGGCAATTCGATGCAGGTGGCCGGCGCCATGGCCGAACTTGCCACCGGCGAAAGCTGGGATGACCTGTTCATCCGCGAAGTGGCGCAGCCGCTGGGGCTCATCAACACCGACTGGACCGCGGGCGCCGTGCGCGACGGCTACGTGCGCAACGCCAACCCGCGCATCGGCGGCGGCGCGCGCTCGACCCTGGACGACTACGGCCGGGTGCTGGACATGCTGCTGGCCGGCGGCCTGCACGAAGGCAGTTCGTTCCTGCGGGCCGACACGCTGGCGACGATGGCGTTCGACCGCACCGTCGGCCTGGTGGTCGGCTACACGCCGGTGCCCGGCTACGATTTCGGCTACGGCATCGGCCAATGGGTGGAGGCCAGGGACGCGTCCGGCGCCACCTACCGCGTATCCAGTCCGGGCGCCTTTGGCTTCACGCCGTGGGTGGACTGGCGCAGCGGCAGCAGCGGCGTGATCGTGGTGTCGGGCGACGGTTCGCGGATGCGCGACGACCTGACGGCGCTGGAGGGCCTGTGCCTGCGGCAGCTCGATTTCGTCCGGACGACGAACGCTGCCCACAAACCGTCTGCAGGGGCCGCGCCCGCGGCTCATCCCGCCGCGGCGCCACCGCTGCCGGCCAGCCCGGCGCGTGCGGCACCGCCGCTGCGCCCGGCGCTCGACGGCAAGGGCCGCGCTCTCTAGCCTAGCGGGGTGAGTCCCGTATCCACGCGCCCCGATTTTCCGATCGCCGAACTGCTGCCGAGCCTGCTCGACAGCCTCGAGGCGCATCCGCGCCTGGTGCTCGAGGCGCCACCGGGCGCGGGCAAGACCACGCAGGTGCCGCTGGCCCTGCTGTCGGCACCGTGGCGTGGCGACGGCCGCATCCTGATGCTCGAGCCGCGCCGCGTGGCCGCGCGCGCCGCCGCCGGCTTCATGGCCCGGCAGCTGGGCGAAGCGCCCGGCGACACGGTCGGCTACCGCATCCGCTTCTAATCCAGGGTGAGCGTGCGCACGCGGGTGGAGGTGGTCACCGAAGGCATCCTCACCCGCATGATCCAGGACGATCCGACGCTCGAGGGCGTGGCGGCGATCGTGTTCGACGAATTCCACGAGCGCCACCTGGCCGGCGACCTGGGCCTGGCGCTGGCGCTGGACGTGCAGTCGCAGCTGCGCCAGGACCTGCGGCTGCTGGTGATGTCGGCCACGCTGGACGGGGAAAAGCTGGCCCGCTTCCTCGACGCGCCGCGGCTCACCAGCGCCGGCCGAAGTTTCCCGGTCACCACGGCGTATTTCCCCGCGCGCCGCGACGAGCCGGCCATCGCCCAGCTGCGCCGCTGCGCCGGCGAGGCGCTGGCGAAGCATCCGGGCGACCTGCTGGTCTTCCTGCCCGGCCAGCGCGAGATCGGCGATGCGCTGGCGGCGCTGGGCGACATCGCCGGCCAGCACGGCGCGGTGCTGCTGCCGCTGCACGGCGAGCTGCCGGTGGA
>NZ_JAIBFH010000121.1 GCF_019459675.1 Arenimonas sp. | reverse complement strand
TATTTGTGTGGCCTGGCGTGCAGGCCCGGGGGGTAATGGTTAGCCACCTGCCAAAGGGCGGCCCGTCGGGGGCGCGAAACCGCGCGGTGGCCGAGTCCACCGGCGAGTTCATCCTGCCGCTGGATGCAGACGACCGCTTCGACCCCGCCTACGCCGCCAAGGCCCTGGCGGTGATGCAGCAGCGTCCCGAGGTAGGCATCGTCTATTGCGACGCGATGCGCTTCGGCGCTGCGACCGGCATCTGGCAGCTGCCGGCCTACAGCGTGCGCGAAATGGCCATCGACAACGTGATCTTCTGCAGCAGCCTGTACCGCAAGGCCGACTGGTCGGCGGTAGGCGGCTACAACGAGTCGCTGCGGCACGGCATGGAGGACTACGAGTTCTGGATCAAGCTCATCAGCCTGGGCAGGGAAGTGGTGAAGCTGCCGGAGGCGCTGTTCTTCTACCGTATCCAGGAGCTTTCGCGGACCACGCGTTTCATGCAGGACAACGCGACCGTGGTTTCCACCTACGCCCAGATCTTCCGCGCCAACATCGGCTTCTTCGCCAACAACGCTGAAACCCTGTTCGAGCATCGCTTCGGCCTGTACCGTGAGGCGGACCATTTCCGCCATCGCTACGGCAAGCTCGACCGGGTGGTGGAACGCAGCCGGTGGCTGAAGTCGGTGGGCCGGTGGTTCAGCAACCTGCTGCGCTGACGCGCTTGAATCACACGGAGCCCGCGGAGAGCCCATGACCGACACCACGCACCCTCGCCAGGGCCTGGCTGCCAGGATGATTGCCGCAGCGCCGTGGGCCTGGGTGCTGGCGGCCTTCCTTTACGCGTCGGCTTTCGCCTTCGCCCAGACCGACGATATGTGCACGTTCGGGCGCCTGCTGTGGCGCCAGGACGCGAACCCGTTCCTCGAAACCTGGAATCTTTACCTCAACTGGACCGGGCGCTACAGCTCCACGTTCGTGGTGGCGCTGGGCGGCTGGCTGATCGCCATCGCGCCGGTGCCCGAGCACTGGGTTTATTCGGCCTTCGTGGCAGCGCTGTTGCTGGCCCTGGCCGCGTCGCTGTACGCCGCGCAGCGGCTGGTGGGCGACGGTGGCCGGGGGCGTTGGCTGCCCGGGCTGATCCTGACGGCGTTCGTGCTGGTGCTCACGCCTTCCAAGCTCGAAGGCCTGCTGTGGTTGACGGGCGCCGCGGTGTACACGCTGGGCATCGGCGCGCTGCTTTGGCTGGCGCTGGAAATGCAGCGCGACCTGCGCGGCCCCGGACTGCGGTGGCGTACTTCCTGGCGTTCCCCGGCCGCCATCTTCATCACCACGGGCTTCAACGAACTGCTGGCGCTGTCGGTGGGTGCCATGATCTTGCTGGTGGCGCTGGCGCATCGCCCGCGTCGGAACTGGCCGCAGCACGCGGTGTATTTCGCGGCGTTCGCGGCGGCGCTGCTGGTCACGGTGCTGGCCCCTGGCAATTTCGCCCGCGATTCACTGTCCGACGCGACGCGTCACGACCTGCCCACGGCGCTGCGCCTGGCCGGCGAGAGCCTGCAGCTGTTCTGGCTGCACGGCCTGAGCGTGCACGGCATGCTGGTGGTCTGCCTGGCCGCGGCCTCGGCGGCGGCCGGGCTCTGGATGAAGTCCACGCAGGGCGTGGTGGCGGGCTCCTGGAGCAGGCTGTGGCCGCTTTGCGTGGTGCTGCTGACCGCGATGCCGCTGCACGCGGTGGTGTATTCCTTCCTCACCGGCGAAGCCATGCCGGGCCGGATAGTGAACCAGGCGTACGCGATGGGCCTGGTGGGCATCGGCCTGGTGTCCTGCTGGTGCGGCCTGCGCCTGGCCGCGGGCGGCGCCGGTCGTATTCCCGCAGGCGCGGTGATGCTGGTGATGGGGCTGGTGCTGGTGACCAGCGCGCCTTTCCTGGGCTTCACCCGGGTGATCCGCGAAGAGGCCGCGGGCTGGCGCCACGAACAGCTGGAGCGGCAGGCGCTGATCGCGCAGGGTCGCCAGCTCAAGCTGCCGCGCGTGGTGGTGCCGGCGTTCTCGGACCGTCCCGCGCTGGTGTCGGTGCTGCAGGGCGCCGACATCTCCGACGACCCGACCTACTGGGTGAACACCTGCCTGGCCAGCTATTCGCGGGTGCCTGAAATCGTGCTTGAACCGCGCACCTTGCCGGCGCCCTAGTCGGCGGACCGTCCCCGGATCAGTCGCCGGGACAGCAGGAAGTTCAGCGGCAGCGTGACGGCGATGGCGATGACCGGGGCGACCCGGGCGTCCACGCCCAGCCACTGCACGCAAAGCCAGACGACAAACAGGCCGCAGGCGTAGTTCACCGCGTGCACCAGCGGGAACGCAAACAGCTTGCGCCACGACCACGTGGTGCGGAAAACGAAGAACGTGTTGATGGCGAAGCCCGACACGATGCCGGCCACGAAGCCCACGGTGTAGGCCGCCGCGTAACCCAGCGGCGCCAGCAGCAGCCAGTAGATCGCCAGGCTGAAGGCCGTGTTGGCGCCGCCGCCCACCAGGAAGCGCAGTATCTCCATCGTGGTCCTGCGGCGCGGGTTGTCCGGCGCGGCGCCAGCGGGTGGCTTCATGCCGCGGCGGATCGCACCATGCCCAGGAACTCGGCGTAGTCGCGGATGTACTCGTCGGCGTCATACCCTTCCGAAGCAAACACCAGCAGCACGGCGTCTTCGGAGTATTTGTACTGGGTGCCCCAGGTCATCGGCGGCAGATGGATGCCCAGGCTGGGGGAGTCCAGGGTGAACTCCTCCCGGCGCGCACCGTCATCGGCCAGCACGCGCACCGAGCCCTTCACGCAGATCAGGAACTGATGGCAGCGCTTGTGCGCGTGCTCGCCCCGCGTCTCGCGCGAGGGCACGTCGAACACCAGGAAGTAGCGCTTGGGCAGGAACGGCAGGTCTTTCTCGAATTCGCCGACCGACAGCGCGCCGCGCAGGTCGCTGAAGCGCGGCATCTGCTTCAGGCTGACGCCGCGCACGCCGCTTTCCGGCGCCGGCGCAGGCTGCGCGGTGGCGTCGACGGTGTCGGCACCGCCGGTATCGGACACGTAGCCGATGATGTGGGCCGGGTTGCCGACCACGATGGCATTGGGCGGGACCGAGCGGGTGATCACTGCGCCGGCGCCGATCATCGCGCCGGCACCGATGCGGATGCCCGGCAGCACGGTGGCGTTGGCGCCGATGGAAGCGCCGTCCTCGATGACCGTCTGCGCGAACGCGGCAGGCTGGCGCCGGCTGCGCGGGAAGATGTCGTTGGTGAAGGTGGCATTGGGTCCCACGAAGACATCGTTGCCCAGCCTGACGCCGTCCCACAGCTGCACGCCGCACTTCACCGTGACGCGGTCGCCCACCACCACGTCGTTCTCGACGAACACGCCGTCGCAGATATTGCAGTCGCGTCCGATCCTCGCGCCCGGCAGGATGTGTGCGAACGCCCAGACGCGGGTGCCGTCGCCGATGTCGGTGGACTCGCACAGGCTGTTGGGATGGAAGTAAGCGCTCATTCGGAGATTCCCGTGAAGTGTTCCTGCCGCTGTACCAGGGCCAGCGGCCGCTGCTTGGTGTTTTCGAACGTGCGCCAGGCGTAGGTGCCGACCACGCCCAGGCCCAGCGAGTTCAGGCCGCCGAAGAAGATGATGGTCAGCAGTGTGCCCGAATAGCCCGGCACTTCGACCAGCCCCGTGGCCTTGGCGACCAGGGTGACCGCGCCCAGCAGCACCGCCGCCGCCAGGCCCATCGCGCCGAAGGCGGTGAGCAGGCGGATGGGCAGGTCGGTGAACGAGAAAACGCTGTCGCTCAGGTAGCGCAGCTTCTTGCGAAGGGTCCAGCCGCTCTTGCCGCGTTCGCGCTTGCGGCGCTCATAGCCCACGAAAACCCGCCGACCGCCGAGCCAGAAAAGCTGGGCCAGCAGGCTGGAGTTGGACTCTTTCAGGGTCAGCAGCTGGTCGCGGAAGTCCGCGCGCATGGCGAAGATGTCCACGCCGCCCTTGGGGATGGCCGGCATCACCGTCTTGCGGTACAGCGACCAGAACAGGTTCGAGGCCAGCTTGGAGTGCCAGGGGTCGTCGCGGCCCATGCGCTCGCCAAAGGCGATGTCGTGCTCGCCCTTCTCCAGCTCGTGGAAAAAGCGCACGGCCAGCTCCGGTGGCTCCTGCAGGTCGGCCGCCATCACCGCGATCACGTCGCCGCGCGCGTGCTCCAGCCCGACGCGGATGGCGGAGAACGCACCGAAGTTGCGGCTCAGCGCCACCAGCGTCGAAGCGAACCCGGCACCGGGCAGGGCCTGCCGGAGGCGTTCGAGGCTGCGGTCCGGACTGCCGTCCACCACCAGCACGGCCTCGAAGGGCACGCCCACCTGCGCCTGGATGCCGGCGATGGCCGCGACCAGGTCAGCGATGTCTGCCTCGTTGCCGTAGACCGGCACCACCAGTGAGAAGCGCGGCTTCAGAACCGGTTGCATGCCTGCACCACGCGATCGACTTCTGCGTCCGCCAGCTCCGGGAAGCAGGGCAGCGTGAGCACCCGGTCGGCGTCGCGCTCGGTTTCGGGCAGCGAAATCGCGTCAAAGCGACCGGCGTGCATGGGCTGGCGGTGGTCGGGCCTGGGGTAGTGGACGTCGGTCTGCACGCCCGCTTGCTTGAGGTGGGCGCGCAGGTCGTCACGGCGATCGGTGCGGACCACGTACAAATGGCCCACGAACTCGTCGCCAGCGGCCGGCGTGACGTCGATGGCGGCGCTGCGGATTTCGTTGGAGTAGCGGTTGGCGATTTCCCGGCGGCGCTGGTTCCAGCCGTCCAGCGAAGGCAGCAGCAGCGACAGCATGCGCGCCTGCATTTCGTCCAGGCGGCTGTTGCGGCCGCCGGACAGCGTGTTGGTGTACTTGTCGCTCCAGCCGTACTGGCGCAGCTGGCGCACGCGCTGCGCCAGGTCGTCGCGCGCGGTCACCACGGCGCCGCCGTCGCCCAGGGCGCCCAGGTTCTTGGTCGGGTAGAAGCTGAAGCTGGCGATGTCGCCGAAGGCGCCGGCGCGTCGCCCGGTGGCGTCCGTGGCGCCATGCGACTGCGCGCAGTCCTCCAGCACCGCCCCCCCCCAGGCGCCGCACACCCGCGCCCAGTACG
>NZ_JAIBFH010000060.1 GCF_019459675.1 Arenimonas sp. | reverse complement strand
CCCCCCCCCCCCCCCCCACCACGGTCACAACGCAAAGGATGCGCTGACGTCGCATCGCTTACTTCGCGGTGTAGACGATTTCGACGCGACGGTTCTGCTGCCAGCAGGACTCGGCCGTGTCGTTGCAGGTCGGACGCTCTTCGCCGTAGGACACCACGGTGATCTGGCCGGCCGAACCACCGGCACCCTGCAGGGCGCTGGAGACGGCGTTGCCGCGGCGCTCGCCGAGGCCCAGGTTGTACTCGCGGGTGCCGCGCTCGTCGGCATTGCCTTCGAGGGTGACGCGCGACTCCGAACGGTCGTTCAGGTACTTGGCGTGGCACGCCATGATGGCCTGGAACTCCGGACGCAGGGTGTCCTGGTCGAAATCGAAGTACACAGTGCGCTGGCGCAGGCAGGAATCGCTGTCCAGGTCGGCGGGGGTGTAACGGCCGTCGGTGACCGGAGCGGTGGTGGCCGGGCCGGTGGTGTCGGCGACGGGGGCTTCTTCCTTGACCTTCTTGGTGCAAGCACCGAGGGCCAGGACGATCGAGGCGGCAAGCAGCACGCGCGTGGTGTTGTTCATGGGGAACCCTTTTGGATGGCTGGTACAGGATTTATCGGATGCAGTAGTGGATCTATTTTTTTTTGACGGCCCGTCCTAACTCACCGCTGCCGGAATGGTGACCAGGCGGGCTCCCGGACGTCACCATCAGCCAATACCAAACGCTGTCGCACACGACCGTCCGCCGAAACAGCGTACAGCACCCCACGACGACCTTCCTTCGTGGCGTACAGCAGCATGCTGGCATTCGGCGCAAAACTGGGGGACTCGTCGAGGTTGCCCGGCGACAAGGTCTGCCAGCGCCCCGCACCGCCAAAACTGCGGTCAAGAACGGCAATACGATATACGTTTCCGCCGCCCTGCGCCATAGCTATCTTCTTGCCGTCAAAGGAAATACTGGCCTTTGCGTTGGAGTCGCCCTGGAAGCTGAGGCGGGTGGCGTCGCCGCCGGCGGCCGGCACCTGGTAGAGCTGGGGCTTGCCGGCCCGGTCGGACGTGAAGACCAGGCTCTGGCCGTCCGCGGTCCAGACGGCCTCGGTGTCGATGCCGTAGTGGCGGGTGATCTGGGTCAGGTTGCGGCTGGCGAGGTCCATCACGTAGATCTCGGGGTTGCCGGTCCGGGACAGGGTCATGGCCAGGCGGCGGCCGTCCGGGGAGAAGTTCGGGGCACCGTTGATGCCGCGGAAGCTGGCCAGCACCTCACGGGCGCCGGTGGTGATTTCCTGCACGTAGATGGTGGAGTTGCCGCGCTCGAAGCTCACGTAGGCCAGCTTGCGGCCATCCGGGCTCCAGGCCGGCGACAGCAGCGGCTCCTTGGACTTCACCACGGTCTGGGGGTTGAAGCCATCCGAGTCGGCGACCATCAGGGCGTACTGGGTGTTGCCGCCCAGGCCGTTGGCCGTGACGTAGGCGATGCGGGTCCAGAAGGCGCCGCGCACGCCGAGGATCTTTTCGTAGATCTGGTCGGCGATCTGGTGCGACACGTCGCGCATGCCGCGCGCCCGGCCGCCCACGGCCAGCCCCAGCAGGCGCTCCTGCTTGGCCACGTCGTACAGCTCGTACTCCACGCGGTAGCCGCCGTCGGGGTTGTCCATGACCCGGCCAACCACCACGAAGTCCTGCTTGAGCACGCGCCAGGTGGGGAACTTGATCTCGTTGCCGCGGATGGGCTTCTCGATCACGTCCTGTTCGGCCAGGGCCCGGAACTGGCCCGACCGGTTGAGGTCGGCGCGGATGACGGCGGCGATGTCGGTGTCGGGGGCCACGCTGGTGCCCAGGTAGGGCATCGGCACCACGGCGATGGGCAGGGCGGACTCGTTGCCGCTGACGATGCCGATGTCGAGGCCCTGGGCGCGGACCAGCCCGGCGGGCAGCAGCAGCGCGAGCGCCAGGAAGGAAAGGAAACGTCTCATCGTTGGCAGGCCTCTTGGGGATAGCAGAATGTCAGGGTGACTTGGCGCTCGAACACGGTCTTGAATTCGTCGTAGGGCATCGGCGCGCGGCGCAGGGCCCGCTCCACCGATTCACGGCCCTGGTCATCGAACGGGCAGCGCAGGAAAGCCACGTCGATCACCTCGCCACCCACGATCTGGGTGAATCGCACCTCGCAGCGCGTGCGCTCGGGCGCCAGGGTGCGGTTCCAGTTCGATTCGGCGGTCTGCAGCATGGCCAGGGCATAGCGCGCCCGCAGGTCAGTATCCACACCGTTGTTGCCTCCCGCCTGAACGGCCTCCCGCGCCGGCTCGGGCTGCGGGGCCGGGGCGGCCTGGCGGTCGGCCAGCTGCTGCAGGCGCTGTTCTTCCATGCGGGTGCGGCGCTCGGCGGCTTCGCGCTCCTTGCGCACGGCGTCCAGCTGTTCGCGCAGGCGCTGCTTGCGCTCGGCTTCGGCCACGCGCTCGCGCTCGGTCAGGTCTATCTGCTCCTGGCGGACGCGGGCCTCCTGTTCCTGCTTCTCCTTGGCCTGCTGCTGCTCCAGCGCCAGGCGGGCCACGGCCTCCTGGTCCACGGTGTCGGGCTCGGGCGGCTGTTCCTGCGGCGTCGGCTGGACTTCCTCGGGCGACACTTCGGGCTGGGGCGCAGGCAGGGGCTGCGGCGGCGGCGCGGCCTCTTCGACGGCGGGCTTGGGCGCGTCCTCCATCGCTTTCTCGGCCGCGCGGATGGCGGCCGGCGAAACCACCCGCGACGCCTCCCCCCCCGGGCCCGCGACGGCCACGACCTGGGGCGCCGGCTGCCACCAGCCCGCCAGCAAACGGATCATGACCAGGGCCGCGTGCAGGCCCAGCGCCATCAGCACCGGCCTCAGCAGGCCCTCGTC
>NZ_JAIBFH010000009.1 GCF_019459675.1 Arenimonas sp. | reverse complement strand
TCCTATGCCTACCAGGACCGCGGCTATGCCGGCGACCCGCGTTATGCGCCGCGAGGCCAGACCACGGGTGGCGGTGCGCTGATCGGCGCGATCGCCGGCGGCGTGCTGGGCAACAGCGTCGGTGACGGCGACGGCCGCAAGGCCGCCACGGTGCTCGGCGCGGTGCTGGGCGGCACCATCGGCAACAACATCGAGCGCAACGGCCGCTACCGCAACGATGGCTACCGCAACCAGGCCGCGGCCTACCCGCAGGAAGTGCAGCGCTGCCGCACGGTCACCTCGCAGGTGCGCGACGAGCGCGTGCTGGGCTATCGCGTCGGCTACGAATACGCCGGCCGCCGCTACGAGACGATGACCGACTACCACCCGGGCAGCGAGATCCGCGTGCGCGTGGACGTGTCGCCGGCGGGCTGAGGCCGCGCGTTGCGGCGCAACACGAAGAAGGGGCCTGCGGGCCCCTTCTTCATTTCCGGCGCACGCGGTTTGCGGGTAGGGTAGGGCGCCTGCCAACGGAGCCGCCCATGCGTCGTCACTTTCTCGCCCTTGCCCTGTCCTGCCTGCTGCCCACCGTGGCCGCCGCCGAAGTCACCACGCTTCTGGTCAACGCCCGCGTGCACACCGGCGCGGACAAACCGCAGGGCGTGGAGTATTTCGGCTGGAACGAGCAGGGCGTGATCCAGTTGATGGGCAGCGGCGGCGACCCCCGCAAGGACCACCCGTCAGCGCGCATCATCGATGCCGGCGGCCGGCACGTGGTGCCCGGGCTGATCGACGCCCACGGCCATGTGATGAACCTCGGTTTCGCGCTGCTTCGCGCCGATCTGGTGGACGCCAAGGACAAGCAGGAGGTCATCGCCCGCCTGCGCGAATTCGAGAAGACCTTGCCCGAAGACGCCTGGCTGCTGGGCCGCGGCTGGGACCAGAACGACTGGCCGGGCAAGCAGTTCCCGACGGCCGCCGACCTCGATGCCGCGTTCCCGGACCGCCCGGTCTGGCTTGAGCGCGTGGACGGCCACGCGGGCTGGGCCAACAGCGCCGCGCTGCGCGCCGTGACGCGCGACCTGTCGGGCGACTGGCAGCCCGACGGCGGCCGCATCCTGCGCGAAGGCGGACGCGCCACCGGCGTCTTCATCGACACCGCGGCGGCGCTGGTGGATGCGGTGGTGCCGGCGCCGGACGCCTCGCTGCGGGCCGAGGCGCTGGAGCGTTCGCTGCAGGCGGCGGTGGCGCACGGCCTCACCGGCGTGCACGACATGGGTGTGTCGCTGGCCGACCTGCGGCTGATGCGCCGCTTCGCCGACGCCGGCCGCCTGCCGCTGCGCATCCGCGCCTATGCCGACGGCAACGGCGCAATGCTCGACGTGCTGTGCGCGCTGGGAACCTATGAACACCCCCAGGGCCGCCTGGCCATGCGCGGCGTGAAGTTCTACGTGGACGGCGCATTGGGAAGCCGCGGCGCGGCGCTGCTGGAGGACTACAGCGACGAACCGGGCCACCGCGGCCTGCTGGTGACCGAGCCCGCGGCCTACGCCGCCGGCGTGGCCAAGGCGCGCGACTGCGGCATCCAGCCGGCCAGCCACGCCATCGGCGACCGCGGCAACCGCATCGTGCTGGACACCTACGCCGCGGCGCTGGGCGACAAGGCGGGCACCGACCATCGCTGGCGCGTCGAGCACGCGCAGGTGGTGGCGCCGTCGGACATCCCGCGCTTCGCCACGCTCAAGCTGATCGCTTCGATGCAGCCCACGCACGCCACCTCGGACATGCCGTGGGCGGAAGCGCGCGTGGGTGCGGCGCGGCTGGAGGGTGCGTACGCCTGGCAGCGCATGCGCGCGGCCGGCGTGGCGCTGGCGCTGGGCTCGGACTACCCGGTGGAGTCGGTGGATCCGCGGCTGGGGCTGTACTCGAGCGTGACGCGCTCGGACCTTGGCGGCCAGCCCGCGGGCGGCTGGCTGCCCGATCAGAAGCTGACGCCGCTGCAGGCGCTGGAGGGCTTCACCACCGGCGCTGCATTCGCCAGCTTCGACGAGGCGCTGGTGGGCAAACTGGCGCTGGGCCACCGCGCCGATTTCGTCATCCTGGGCGCGGATCCGCTGACGATGCCCTCGGCGGAGCTGCCGCAGCTGCCCGTGCTTTCCACGTGGGTGGATGGGCGTGCGGTGTTTGAAGCCGGGAAATCCGCCGCGAACTGATTTGCGGCGGCGCGTTGCTCAGGCCGGCCAGTCCAGCGTGCCGCGCACCACGGTCTGCACCATGCCGCCCGACCACACGTCGCCGGCATCGTCCACGCGCAGCTCCAGGCGCGCGTCGTGGCCGACTTCGCGGCCCTGGCTGACGACGTAGCGGCCGTCGGCGTGGGGCAGGGCGTCGCGTTCGTGCAGCCAGGCGGCCAGCGTGGCGTTCGCGGCGCCGGAGGCGGCGTCCTCCACCTGGCCCGGATGGCCCACCAGCGCGCGCACCACCAGGTCGTAGTCGCGGCCATGGCAGCGTGCGAACACGCACAGCCCCATCGCATCGTGGCCGCGGGCCAGCGCCGACACCGCTTCCCAGCGCGGCACCAGGCTGCGCACCGACGCTTCGTCCACCAGTTCGGCCAGCCACCAGCGGCGGCCGCCGTCCATCAGCACCGGCGGCAGCGCGCCGGGCACGTAGCCCTTGAGTGCGGCGCCGAGCCGACGGTCGTCGGGCTGGCCGATTTCCAGCACCCGCGCGCGCGGCGCCCGCACCGCGAGGCGACGGGCGTGGCCTTCGCCACGCACTTCGATGGGCAGCAGGCCCACTGCGCACTCCTGCACCAGCTGGCCGTCGCGCGGCGTCGCCAGCCCGGCCTCGAGCACGGCGTGTGCGCTGCCGATGCTGGGGTGGCCGGCGAAGGGCACTTCGCGGCGCGGGCTGAAGATGCGCAGGCGGTAGCTGGCCTCGGGCGTGGTCGGCGGCAGCACGAAGGTGGTTTCGGGCAGGCGCGTCCATTTCGCGATGGCCTGCAGGGTGTCGTCGGCCAGGCCGGCGGCGTCCAGCACCACGGCCAGCGGGTTGCCGTCGCCGGGTTTGGCGGCGAACACGTCGAGCTGTACGAAGGAACGGTTCATGCGCGGCATCCTGCCCGAGGGGCGTTGAAGGTTACCAGTCCAGCGCGCCGCGGATCACCGTCTGCGTGCTGCCGCCGACCCAGGCGTCGCCGTCGGCGTCCACGCGGATGTGGACCTGTCCGTCGCGACCCACCTCGCGGCCCTGGCTGGCCATGAACTCCCGGCCCAGGGCGCCCAGCGCGTCGTTGTGGTGCAGCCAGGCGGCGATGGCGGCGTTGGCGCTGCCGGTGACCGGGTCCTCGGGAATGCCGTCGGCCGGGCAGAAAGCGCGCACGGCCAGCGCGTGCGCGCTGCCGGGTGCGCTGCGGCCGAACACGGCCAGGCCGACGGCGCCGGTGGCCCCGGTGAGAAGCGTGATGGCGGCGAGGTCGGGTGCCATCGTTCGCACCTGGGCCTCGTCGGCCAACTCCACCACCCACCACTGCGGGCCGTTGTCGATCAGTGCGGGCAGCAGCGCGCCGCGGGCGCGACCAGCCAGCGCGGCTTCCAGCGCTGCCAAATGGCCGGCGTGCGCGGCAATGGCCTGGCCGCGCGGCGCCCGCACGGAGATGCGGCGCGCGGGGCCGTCGCCCTGCACCTGCAGCGGCAGCAGGCCGGCGCCGCACTCCTGCACCAGCCGGCCGTCGCGGGCTTGGGCCAGGCCGGCCTCGAGCACGGCGTGCGCGGTGCCGACGCTGGGGTGGCCGGCGAACGGCAGCTCCTGGCGCGGGGTGAAAATGCGCACGCGGTAGCTCGCCGACGGGTCGCGCGGCGGCAGCACGAAGGTGGTCTCTGACAGGTTGGTCCAGTTCGCGAACGCCTGCATGGTCGCGGTGTCCAGGTCCTGGGCATCCAGCACCACGGCCAGCGGGTTGCCGGTGCCGGGGCGGTGGGCGAAAACGTCAAGCTGCAGGAAGTCGCGGCGGCGCATGCGGGGCTCCGGGGTTGGCGGGGGTTGGATCGTCATGTCGAAACGTTGGCAGGCGGGCCACGCGTGCCGACGGCGCCTTCGTTTACACTGGCGCACGCCGCGCCCACGCGCCGCATCCCCTCATCATAAACCGTGACCATGAGCCCAGCCGTGCCTGCCGCCGGTGCCGACGCACCGGATTGGATCGTCCTGAAGTTCGGAGGCACCAGCGTGTCCCGACGCCACCGTTGGGACACGATCGGCCAGCTGATGAAACGCCGGGCCGAAGAAACCGGTGCGCGCGTGCTGGTGGTGGTGTCGGCGGTGTCGGGCGTTACCAACGAGCTGCAGGCGATCTGTGACGGCCATGCCGACGAGGCCGGCACCCAGGCGCGCATCGCCGCGCTGGTGCAGCGCCATGAAGACTTCTGCGTCGACCTGGGCCTGGACGTGTCGGTTGTGCTGGGCCAGCGCCTGGCGGCGCTGCATGCGCTGGGCGCCGATCCGCGCCGCGCGGCCGGCGACCTGGCCTGGCAGGCCGAGGTGCTGGGCCAGGGCGAACTGCTTTCGTCCACGCTGGGCGTGGCCTACCTGCGCGCCCAGGGGCTGGACGTGGGCTGGGTGGATTCGCGCGACTGGCTGTTCGCGCGGCCGCTGCCCAACCAGACCGACTGGAGCAAGCGCCTTTCGGCGTCCTGCGATTACGTGGGCGATGCCGGCCTGCGCGCGCGCTTCGCCGCGGCCGGCCCGGCGCTGCGCATCGCCCAGGGTTTCATCGCGCGCGCGCCCGACGGCGGCACGGCCATCCTGGGTCGCGGCGGCTCCGACACGTCGGCGGCGTATTTCGGCGCGCTGCTGGGCGCACGCCGGGTGGAAATCTGGACCGACGTGCCGGGCATGTTCAGCGCCAACCCGCGCGCCGTGCCCGACGCGCGGCTGCTGTCGCGGCTGGACTACGAAGAGGCGCAGGAAATCGCCACCACCGGCGCCAAGGTGCTGCACCCGCGCTGCATCCATCCCTGCCGCGAGGCGCGGGTACCGATCTGGATCCGCGACACCGAACGGCCGGACATGCCCGGCACCGTCATCGATTCCTCGGCCACCACGATCCCGGGCGTGAAGGCCATCAGTTCGCGCCGCGGCATCGTGCTGGTGTCCATGGAAACCATCGGCATGTGGCAGCAGGTGGGCTTCCTGTCGGACGTGTTCGAACGCTTCAAGGCGCACGGGCTGTCGATCGACCTGATCGGCTCGTCCGAAGCCAACGTCACCGTCTCGCTCGACCCCAGCGACAACCTGGTCAGCACCAACGTGCTGGACGCGCTGTGCGCCGACCTGTCCCAGGTTTGTCGGGTGAAGGTGATCGCCCCCTGCGCGGCCATCACTTTGGTAGGGCGCGGCATGCGCTCGCTGCTGCACAAGCTGTCCGATGTCTGGGCCGAGTTCGGGCGCGAGCGCGTTCACCTGATCTCGCAGTCGTCCAACGACCTCAACCTCACCTTCGTGGTGGACGAGGGTATCGCCGAGGGCATGATGCCGCGGCTGCACGCCCTGCTGGCGCAGTCGGGCGCGATGCCGGTCACCGAGGCCGCGGTGTTCGGACCCAGCTGGCGTCGCATCGACCAGCCCGCCGGCACGCGCCCGGCGCCCTGGTGGCAGGTTTCGCGCGAGCGGCTGCTGCACCTGGCCAACGCCGGCACGCCGCGCTACGTGTACCACCTGCCCACCATCCGCGACCGCGCCCGCGAACTGTCCGGCATCCCCGCCGTGGACCGGCGTTTCTTCGCGCTCAAGGCCAACCCGCATCCGCTGGTGCTCAAGTGCCTGGAGTCGGAGGGCTTCGGCTTCGAATGCGTTTCGCGCGGCGAGCTCGAACACCTGTTCCGTTCGCTGCCGGGCCTGGCGCCCGACCGCGTGCTGTTCACGCCCAGCTTCGCGCCGCGCGACGAATACGCCGCCGCGCTGGCCCTGGGCGTGCATGTCACCATCGACAGCACCACGCCGCTGCTGCGCTGGGCCGAGCTGTTCAAGGGCCGCGACATCGTGCTGCGCGTTGACCCGGGCTTTGGCCACGGCCACCACGAGAAAGTGCGCACCGGCGGAAAGGGCGCCAAGTTCGGGCTCGCGGCCGAGGCGGTGCCGGGTTTCCTGGATGCGGCGCGTGCGGCCGGCGCGCGCATCGCCGGGCTGCATGCGCACATCGGCAGCGGCATCCTGGACGCGCAGCACTGGCACACCGTGTACGCGCAGCTGGCGGCGCTGGCCGAAGGCATCGGCACGGTCGGCTTCATCGACGTTGGCGGTGGCCTGGGCGTGGCCTACGACCCGGAAGCCGACCCGTTCGACGTGGCCGCCTATTCGGCGGCGCTGTCGGAGGTGAAAGCCGCGTATCCGCAGTACGCGCTGTGGGTGGAGCCGGGCCGCTATCTGGTGGCCGAGGCCGGTGCACTGCTGCTGCGCGTCACCCAGGTGGCGTCCAAGCAGGGCCTGCGCCGGGTGGGTGCCGACGGCGGCATGAACACGCTGATGCGCCCCGCGCTGTACAACGCCTGGCATGAAATCGTGAACCTTTCGCGCTTCGATGCGCCCGACGGCGAGCCTTGCGAAGTGGTGGGCCCCATCTGCGAAACCGGCGACGTGATCGGACGCCAGCGCCACCTGCCCGAGGCCACCGTTGAAGGCGATGTGCTGCTGGTGGGCCACGCCGGCGCCTATGGCGCGGTCATGGCCAACCGCTACAACCTGCGTGAACTTCCGCACGAGGACGTGATCGATGGCTGAGTTTGACCGCGTGTCCATCCGGGCCTTCCGCTTCACCGGCTGCCGATTCGATGCCGACACCGGCGAGGCGCGCCTGGCCTACGCCTTCGACCACGGCCCGGAGATGGTGGAGACGCTGCGCTTCCCCGGAGCGCCCTTCGTGCTGGACGCCGCGCGCGCCGGAGCGGTGCAGCGCGCGCTGCGCCTGCTGCACCTGGTTGCCGGCGTGAGCTACTACAAGGCCGCCGTACCGCCGGAGATCGTGATCGAGGGCGAGGGCATCGATGCGCCGACGGCTGCGCTGCTGACCTCGGTTTACGAAAACGGATTGGGCGAGTTCGCCTATCGCAACGCAATGGTGCTGCGCGGCCGCATCCATTTCCCGGTCGCGGCTGCGTCGTCGTCGGCCGCACCGGCGGCGGGCCTGGAGAAACGCGCGCTGGTCGCCATCGGCGGCGGCAAGGACTCGCTGGTGTCCATCGAGGCCCTGCGCGCGCTGGGCGTCGCGCAGACCGTGGCCTGGGTCGGCAGTTCGCCGCTGATCAAGGCCTGCGCCGAGCGCACCGGCCAGCCCACGCTCAACGTCACGCGCGCGCTGTCTCCGCTGCTGTTCGAGTACAACAAGCGCGGCGCACTCAACGGCCACATCCCGGTGACGGCGGTGAACTCGGCCATCCTGGCCATGGCGGCGCTGCTTCAAGGCCATGCGCAGGTGGTGTTCTCCAACGAGCGTTCGGCCAGCTACGGCAGCCTGATCCCGGGCACGGGCGAAGTGAACCACCAGTGGTCCAAGGGCTGGGACTTCGAGCGCGACTTCGCCGCCCACCTGCGCGGCCACGTCGCCGCCGACCTGGCTTATTACTCGCTGCTGCGGCCGTTCTCGGAGCTGGCGGTGGCGCGTCAGTTCGCCCGCCTGGACCGCTACGACCAGCACTTCTCCAGCTGCAACCGCAACTTCCACCTGCTGGGCGAACGTCCCGCGCAGCGCTGGTGCGGCGTGTGCCCCAAGTGCCACTTCGTGTTCCTGGCGCTGGCGCCGTTCATGCCCAAGCCGCGGCTGATGGCCATCTTCGGCCACAACCTGCTGGACGAAGCCGACCAGGCGCCGGGCTTCGACGCGCTGCTGGAGTACCGCGACCACAAGCCCTTCGAATGCGTGGGCGAGGGCCGCGAGTCGCGTGCGGCGATGGACGCGTTGGCCGACAGTGCGGCCTGGCGCGAGGACGCCCTGGTGAAGCGCTACGCGTGCGAGATCCGCCCGCAGCTTGAACCTTCCGACCGGGGGCTGGCGCCCCTGCTGTTACCCTCGGGCGAGCACGGCATCGCGCCCGGGCTGTGGGAGGGCGTGCGTGCGCATTTCGGAGCTTGAAGGCCAGCGGGTCGCGATCTGGGGCTATGGCCGCGAAGGCCGTGCGGCGCTGGCCGCGCTGCGCTGGAACCTGCCCCGCCAGCCGGTAACCGTGTTCTGCTCGGCCGAAGAGGCCCAGGCGCTGGGCCAGATGCAGGACCCGGCGCTTGAGGTCGAAACCGCCGTGGACGCCGCGGCGCTGTCGCGCTTCGACGTCGTCATCAAGTCGCCCGGCATCAGCCCCTACGCGTCGCCCGCCGCCGACGCCGCGCTCAACGGCGTGCGCTTCATCGGCTCCAGCGGCCTGTGGTTCGCCGAGCCGGCCGTGGGTCGGCGCATCTGCGTCACCGGCACCAAGGGCAAGTCCACCACCACTGCGATGCTGGCGCACCTGCTGCGTGCGGCCGGCAAGCGCACCGCGCTGGCGGGCAATATCGGCATGCCGATGCTGGAGCTGATGGACGTGCAGCCGCCGCCGGAAGCCTGGGCGATCGAGCTGTCGAGCTACCAGACCGGCGAGGTGCAGGACATCGACGTGGCCGTGGTGCTGAACCTGTTTCCCGAGCACCTGGACTGGCACGGCAGCGAGGCGCGCTACTACGCCGACAAACTGGCGCTGGTGACGCGCGCCGCGCCGCGGGTGGCGGTGCTCAACGCCGCCGACCCACGCCTGGTGGAGCTGGACGTGCCGGCCAGCACGCGCGTGCTGTGGTTCAACCACGCCGACGGTTGGCACCTTCGCGAAGGCAGCGTTTTCCGCGGCGAGCGGCGGGTCCTGGACGCACGCGCGCTGCCGCTGCCGGGTCGCCACAACCGGCTGAACCTGTGCGCGGCGCTGGCGGCGGTCGAAGCGATCGGCCTGGACGCGGCGGCGCTGGCGCCCGCCGCGCTGGCGTTCCGCCCGCTGCCGCACCGGCTGCAGACGCTGGGCATCCGCAACGGCGTGGAAGCGGTGAACGACTCCATCAGCACCACGCCGCAGTCGAGCATCGCCGCGCTGGACTGCTTCCGCGGCCGTCGCGTGGCCATCCTGGTGGGCGGCTACGATCGCGGCCTGGACTGGGGCATCTTCGCCGAGCGACTGGCCGCCGAGCCGGTGACGGCGGTGGTGACGATGGGCCAGAACGGACCGCGCGTTTACGAAAAGCTCAAGCCGCTGTCGCTGGGGGACCGCTTCTTCCTGATGGAGGCCGGCGAGATGGAGGAAGCGGTGAAGCTGGCGCTGCAGGTGCTGGGCAACGACGGCGTGCTGTTGCTGTCCCCGGGCGCGCCCAGCTTCCCGCGCTACCGCGACTACGTCGAGCGCGGCCGGCATTTCGCCAAGGCCGCGGGCTTCGATCCCGACCAGATCTGCGCCATTTCCGGGCTGGGCGTGGCCTGACGCTCACGCGGCGGTTACGCGGTGCGCGCCGGCCGGGACTAGAATCCCGGGGCCAATCCAAGGAGATTCCCGCCATGCGCACCCTGCTAGCCCTTGCCCTGTTCGGCCTCAGCGCCACCGCCTTCGCCAAGCCCGTTGCCGAGCCGGTGAGCTGGAGCTACGGCGGCACCGATTTCGACGGCTACCTGGTCCATGACGACTCGGAAAGCGACAAGCGCCCGGGCCTGCTGATGGTGCCCAACTGGATGGGCGTGAACGATTCGGCCATCGAGAAGGCCAAGCAGATCGCCGGCGACGACTACGTGGTGCTGCTGGTGGACATGTACGGTCGCGGCGTTCGCCCGGCCAATGCCGACGAGGCAGGCAAGGCCGCCGGCGCCGTTTACGCCGATCGCGAAGCGCTGCGCGGCCGCATCAATGCGGCGCTGGGCGTGCTGGCCGCGTCGGCCGCCAAGACGCCGCTGGACGCGACCCAGCTGGGCGCGATCGGCTTCTGCTTCGGCGGTGCGGTGGCGCTGGACCTGGCGCGCAGCGGCGCGGACATCGCCGGCGTGGTGAGCTTCCACGGCAACCTGTCCACCACGATCCCGGCCAAGCCCGGCGACGTGAAGGCCAGCCTGCTGGTGCTCAACGGCGCGGACGACACCTACGTTCCGGCCGAGCAGATCAGCACCTTCCAGAAGGAAATGACCGACGCCCAGGCCGACTGGCAGTTCGTGAACTACAGCGGCGCCGTGCACTGCTTCGCCGAAGTCGATGCCAACAGCCCGGGCTGCCTGTATGAGCCGCGCGCGGCCAAGCGCGCCTATGCGGCCATGGAAGACTTCTTCGACGAACGTTTCAACGACTGAAAGCTTCCGCGCCCTGCGTCAGCGGGCCAGCCACTTTTCTATGCCGGCGCGGTCGTGTGCCCTGAGCAGCGACTGTGCCCGGCGGCGCAGGCTGCCGTGGTCGGCGGCGCGGATGGCGCGGCGCACTTCCAGCAGCGTGGACGGGTGCAGGCTGAAGTCGCGCAGGCCCAGCGCCAGCAGCAGGGGCACGTTGGCGGCTTCGCTGGCCATCTCGCCGCACACCGCCACCGGCACGCCGTTGCGCCGGCCATAGGTGAAAAGCTCCGCCAGCAGTCTCAGCATGGTCGGATGGTGTGGCGTGTAAAGCGACGACAGCGATTCGTGGCCGCGGTCCACCGCCAGCAGGTACTGCACCAGGTCGTTGGTGCCCACCGACACGAAGTCCACCAGGTCGATGAAGTCGGGCACGCCCAGGGCGGCGGCGGGCACTTCGATCATGGCGCCCAGTTCGACCCTTTCGCCGTACTGCCGGCCATCGGCGCGCAGCGACAGCCGCGCCGCTTCCAGCAGCGCCACCACGGCCTGCACTTCTTCCCGGCAGCACACCATCGGCACCAGCACGCGCACCGGGCCATAGGCCGCGGCGCGCAGGATGGCGCGCAGCTGGGTGAGGAACAGGGGCTCGTGCGCCAGCGACAGCCTGACGCCGCGCAGCCCCAGCGCGGGATTGGGCTCGCTGCGCAGGGTCAGGCCGCTGTGGTCGGCCTTGTCGGCGCCCAGGTCGAGCGTGCGGATGGTCACCACGCGGCCGGCCATGCCCAGCACCAGGTCGCGATAGGCGAGGAACTGTTCTTCTTCGCCCGGCAGTTCGCGCCGCTGCAGGAAAAGGAACTCCGTGCGGTACAGGCCAATGCCGTCGGCGCCCAGCGCGTGCGCTTCGGCCACGTCCTGGCGTGATTCGGCGTTGGCATAAAGGCGGATGTCCACCCCGTCCAGGGTGCGCGTAGGCTGGCGCTTGAGCCGTGAAAGCTGGGCCTGTTCCCGGCCGATGTCGGCCTGGCGGCGGTGGTATCGCTTCAGATCACCGGCATCGGGTTCCAGCACCACCTCGCCGGTGCCGGCGTCCACCATCAGCGCGTCGCCGTCGTTGGCCAGCGCCAGGAGCTCGGCGGCGCCCAGCACCAGCGGCAGATGCAGGCTGCGGGCCAGGATGGCGCTGTGCGACAGCGGGCTGCCGCTGGCCGCCACCACGGCCACCACGCCCTGGGACTGCAGTTCGGCCAGCTCCTGCGGGGCGATGGTTTCGCACACCAGGATGTCGCCTGCAAGCCCGCGTTCGGCGTCGTGGTTGCGCTGCTGGAGGGCGGCGTGCACGCGGCCGATGACGTGGTCGAGGTCTTCGCGGCGGCTGCGGAAATAGTCGTCGTGCATGCCCTCGAAAACGGCCGCCAGGCGATCGCGCTGGAGCTTGAGGGCGTAGTCGGCGCCGTAGCGGCCGGTGCTGACCAGGTCATCCAGGCCGTGCAGCAGCTCGGGGTCGTCGAGGATCATCACGTGCAGGTCGAGGAACTCGCCCACCTCCTGCGCCAGTGCGCCGTGCAGCCGCTCGCGCAGGCCGTGCAGCTCCTGCCGGGCGGTGTCCAGCGCGCGGTGCAGGCGCAGTATTTCCCCGGGCACTTCGTCGGCGGTGATGCGGCGCTCGTCCACCGCCAGCGCCTGCGGCGTGCGCACGCGCACCCGCCCCAGCGCGATCCCGCGCGAAGCCGGCTGGCCGCGCAGGGCGCGGCGCATCAGTCTTCCTCGTCGAACCGGCGGTCGAACAGGTCGGCGGCGGCGTCCAGCGCGGCCTGTTCGTCGTCGCCATCCACGCGTATCAGCACGGTGGTGCCCGGTGCCGCTGCCAGCAGCAGCACGCCCATGATGCTCTTGGCATTCACCTCGCGGCCTCGCCCGGTCAGGGTGACCTGGGAGGTGAAGCCCGACAGGAGCTGCACCAGCTTCGCCGCCGCGCGCGCATGCAGCCCCAGCCGGTTGGACACCTTGAGTTCGCGTTCAAGCATCGTTGATCACCACGCCATTGCGCGCGCCCGCGGCGGCGGTGCGGCAAAGCTCGTCCAGGTCCTGTTCGGGGTAGTTCTGCACGCGCAGCAGCATCGGCAGCGACAGCCCGCTGATGCGATGCGAAGGGGTGCCGAGGCGGGAGAGCTTTTCCGCCAGCCGCGACGGGGTGGCGCCGTAAAGGTCCACCAGCATCAGCACGCCGTCGCCGCCATCCACCCGGCGCAGGGCGGCGCTGGCCGCGGGAAGCAGGGAGTCGGCGTCGCCGTCCCAGTTCGCCTCGAAGGCTTCGGTGGCCAGCGGCAGGCCGCCCAGCAGCCGCCGCGCCGCGTCAAGCAGCGGGGTGCCCGTTCCGGGGTGACTGACGATGAGGATGCCTACGGCCATGCAGAAACTCTACCAGACCCGATGCACGGCAAATGTGGAAAGGGGCTTACTCGAGTTCGCGGTGGAAGGTGGCGACGCCTTCGCGGCCGCGGCTGCGGAAGTGGGCGGCAAGGCGTTCGGCCAGGTAGACCGAACGATGGCGGCCGCCGGTGCAGCCGAAGGCCACCGTCAGGTAGCTGCGGGTTTCGGCCTCGAAGCGCGGCAGCCACGCGTCCAGGAACGCCGTGACCTGGTTTGCGAAATCCCCCATCACCGGGTCGCCGTCCAGGTGCTCGCGCACCGCCTGGTCGCGACCCGACAGCGGCCGCAGCCGGGCGTTCCAGTGCGGATTGGGCAGCGCGCGGGCGTCGAACACGAAGTCGGCGTCGGCCGGGACTCCGCGCTTGTAGGCGAAGGACTCGAACAGCACCGACATGCCCTGGCGGGCGCCGATGCCCAGGGCCGTGATCACCTGGCGGCGCATCTGGTGCACGTTCAACTCCGACGTGTCCATCACCAGGTCGGCCATGCCCAGCAGCGGCCGCATGCGTTCGCGCTCGAGCCGGATGGCGTCGGCCAGCGGCAGCCCGTCGTGGCTCAGCGGATGCTTGCGCCGGGTGTCGGAATAGCGCTTGAGCAGCACCTCGTCGCGCGTGTCGAAGTAAACCAGCTTGTGGTCGAAGCCCAGTGCGCCGACTTCCGACAGCCACTCGGGGATGCGCGACAGGTCCGGCGTGCGGTTGCGCACGTCGATGCCCACCGCCAGCCGATGCCGGCCGCGCTGGTCCATGGCGACGCTGCGCACGAAGCGCGGCAGCAGTTCAGCGGGGAGGTTGTCGGTGCAGAAGAAATCAAGGTCTTCAAGCGTGTTCAGCGCCACCGACTTGCCCGAGCCGGACATGCCGCTGACCACGATAAGGAGCGGGCGTGCGGAGTCGGTCATGGCGATTCCCCCTGCAGCAGGAATTCGGTGTGCCGCGCCAGGAAGGCGGCGGCGGGGTCCATGCCCTTGCTGCGCAGCAGGTGCAGGCGCACGGCGGCTTCGGTAAGCACGGCCAGGTTGCGGCCCGCGGCCACGGGCAGTCCGACCACGGGCACGTCCAGGTCCAGCACGCGCCGGCTGTCGGACTCGCCGGTAATGCGCGCCATGGCTTCCTTGGCCGGCTCCTGCGACTTCACCAGGTGCACGATAAGGCGCAGGTACTTGTTCCGCTTCACCGCCGTGTCGCCGAACATCTGGCGGATGTTCATCACGCCCAGGCCGCGCACTTCCAGCAGGTCCTGCAGCAGCTCGGGGCAGGTGCCGTCCAGCACGTCGGGGGCGATCTGGGTGAACTCGGGCGCATCGTCGGCCACCCGGCGGTGGCCGCGGCTACCCAGTTCCAAGGCCC
>NZ_JAIBFH010000486.1 GCF_019459675.1 Arenimonas sp. | reverse complement strand
TCCGGTTTCTCGCGCGGACCCGCGCTGCCCCACCCCTGGACCCCCGTGACCCCGATCCTGAGTCCTGAACTGCCCGGCGCGCCCTCTCCGCTGCGTGCCCGGATCACGGCCGCCTTCCATCGCGACGAGGCCCAACACCTGGCCGAACTGTTGGCCCAGGCGCGGCTGCCCGAGGCTGAACAGGCCCGCGTCCAGGCCCTGGCCGTCTCGCTGGTGCAGCACACGCGGGTGCGGTCGGCGGACCCCGGGATGGTCGAAGCGTTCATGCGCCAGTACGACCTGTCCAGCGAGGAAGGCGTGCTGCTGATGTGCGTGGCCGAGGCCCTGCTGCGCATCCCCGACCGCGCCACCGCCGACAAACTCATCCGCGACAAGCTGGGCGACGCCGACTGGGACCGCCACATGGGCCAGTCCAGCTCGGTGCTGGTGAACGCGTCCACCTGGGGCCTGATGCTGACCGGCCGGATGGTGAACCTGGCCGACGAAACCCGCCGCAACGCCGTGGGCGCCTTCCGCCGCCTGGTGGGCCGGGCCGGTGAGCCCGCCATCCGCCTGGCCGTGCGCCAGGCCATGCGGATCATGGGCCACCAGTTCGTCATGGGCCGCACCATCGCCGAAGCGCTGGAGCGCAGCCGCAAGGGCGAGCAGGCCCGGTACCTGTATTCGTTCGACATGCTGGGCGAGGCCGCGTTCACCCAGGCCGACGCTGACCGCTACTTCGAGGCCTATCGCGGCGCCATCGGCGCCATCGGCGCCGGCGGCCCCTACGCCGACGTGCTCAATGCGCCCTCCATTTCCGTGAAACTGTCGGCCCTGCACCCGCGCTATGAGCTGGCCAAGCGGGCGCGGGTGCATGCCGAACTGATCCCGCGGGTGCTCGAGCTGGCCAGGCTGGCCAAGGCCCAGGGCATCGGCTTCACCATCGACGCCGAGGAATCCGAGCGCCTGGAGCTGAGCCTGGACGTGATCGCGGGCGTCTTCGTCGACCCGTCGCTTGACGGCTGGGAAGGCTACGGCCTGGCCGTGCAGGCCTACCAGAAGCGCGCGCCCTACGTCATCGATTACCTGGCCGACCTGGCCCGGCGCACCGGCCGCCGCATGCCCATGCGCCTGGTGAAGGGCGCCTACTGGGACAGCGAGGTCAAGAAGGCGCAGGCCGAGGGCTATGCCGGCTACCCGGTGTTCACCCGCAAGGCCAACACCGACGTGAGCTACCTGGCCTGCGCGCGCCGCATGCTGGCGGCCGCGGACGCGATCTACCCGATGTTCGCCACCCACAACGCCCAGACCATCGCCGCCATCCACGCCTACGCGCAGGGTGCACGCTACGAGTACCAGAAGCTGCACGGCATGGGCGACGACCTGTACGCCGAAGTGATCCCGGCCGACAAGTTGAACGTGGCCTGCCGCGTGTACGCACCGGTGGGTTCGCACGAAGACCTGCTGCCCTACCTGGTGCGCCGCCTGCTGGAAAACGGCGCGAACTCCAGCTTCGTCAACCGCATTGCCGACGAAACGCTGCCGCCGGCCGACCTGGTGGCCGACCCGGTGGCCATGGTGGACGCCTACGACAGCAAGCCCCATCCCCGCATCCCCCAGCCGCTGGACCTGTTCCGGTCGTACGGCGAAGAAAGGAACAACTCCATGGGCGCCAATCTCGCCAACGACGACACCCTGGCCGCGCTGGCCACCTCGGTCAACGCCGCCATCAAGGACTGGCAGGCCACGCCGCTGGTGCCGGGCGCGACGCCGGCAGGCGTCCTCAGTGCCGTCACCAACCCGGCCGACCGCCGCGAGCGCATCGGCCAGTGGATCGCCGCCGACGCCGCCGCGGTGGACAAGGCCCTGGCCAACGCCGTCGCCGCCCAGGACGGCTGGGACCGCATGCCCGCCGCCAGCCGCGCCAAGATCCTCGAACACGCCGCCGACCTGATGGAAGCGCGCATGCCCGAGTTCCTGGCGCTTTGCGTCAAGGAGGCCGGCAAGTCGATGTCGGCGTCGGTGGCCGAAGTGCGCGAGGCCGTGGACTTCCTGCGCTACTACGCCATGCAGGCGCGCAAGCTGTTCGGCGCGCCCGAAAAGCTGCCCGGCCCCACCGGCGAATCCAACGAACTGTGGCTGCACGGCCGCGGCGTATTCGTGTGCATCAGCCCCTGGAACTTCCCGCTGGCTATTTACGTGGGCCAGGTGGCTGCAGCGCTGGCGGCCGGCAACAGCGTCATCGCCAAGCCCGCCGAACAGACCACGCTCACCGCCTTTGTCGCCACCCAGCTGATGCACGAAGCCGGCGTGCCGCGCGACGTGCTGCAGTTCCTGCCCGGCGACGGCGCCACGGTGGGCGCGGCGCTGACCCGGGACGCCCGCGTGGCCGGCGTGTGCTTCACCGGATCCACCGACACGGCCTGGGCGATCAACCGCTCGCTGGCCGCGCGCAATGCCTCCATTGCCGCGCTGATCGCCGAAACCGGCGGCCAGAACGCGCTGATCGCCGATTCGTCCGCCCTGCCCGAACAGCTGGTGAAGGACGCGATGGCGTCGGCGTTTGATTCCGCCGGCCAGCGCTGCTCGGCCGCGCGCGTGCTGTTCGTGCAGGCCGACATCGCCGACAAGGTGATCCACATGCTGGCCGGCGCCATGGACGAACTGGTGGTGGGCGACCCGGCGCTGCTGAGCACCGACGTGGGCCCGGTGATCGACGAGGACGCGCGCAAGATACTGGTGGACCACGCCGCGCGGATGGACAAGGAAGCCAAGCTCATCAAGGCCGTGGCGCTGCGCTCGGCCAACGCCAACGGTTCGTTCTTCGCCCCGCACGCCTACGAGCTTTCGTCGCTGTCCCAGCTCACCCGGGAAGTGTTCGGCCCGGTGCTGCACGTCATCCGCTTCGAGGCCGACAAGCTCGACGACGTGCTGGCCGCCATCAATGCCACCGGCTATGGGCTGACGCTGGGCATCCACTCGCGCATCGACTCCACCATCGACAAGATCTCGCGCACCGTGAAAGTGGGCAACTGCTACGTCAACCGCAACCAGATCGGCGCCGTGGTGGGCGTGCAGCCGTTCGGCGGCGAAGGCCTTAGCGGCACCGGCCCCAAGGCCGGCGGACCGCACTACCTGCTGCGCTTCGCGTCCGAGCGCACGCTGACGGTGAACACCACCGCCGCCGGCGGCAACGCCTCCCTGCTCACCCTCGACGACTGACCCAACTGTGGCAGGCTAGGCGCTCCTGTCACCGCGAGGCGCCATGTACCTCGAGCACTACGGCCTGAGCGAGGCACCGTTTTCGATCACCCCGGACCCGCGCTTCGTGTACCTCAGCGAGCGCCACCGGGACGCCTTGGCGCACCTGCTGTTCGGCATCGGCCAGGGCGGCGGCGGCGGCTTCGTGCAGCTCACGGGCGAAGTGGGCACCGGCAAGACCACGCTGTGCCGCCTGCTGCTGGAACAATTGCCCGACAACGTGCGCGTAGCCCTGGTGCTGAACCCGCGCCTGAGCCCGCCTGAGCTGCTGGAAACCATCTGCCAGGAACTGCACATCAAGCTGCCCGCGCGGCGCAGCAGCCTCAAGGCGCTGGTGGACGCGCTCAACGCCTACCTGCTGGACGCCTACGCCCAGGGCCTGCGCGTGGTGCTGATCATCGACGAGGCGCAGAACCTGAGCGTGGAGGCCCTGGAACAGGTGCGCCTGCTCACCAACCTTGAAACCGACACCCAGAAGCTGCTGCAGATCCTGCTGCTGGGCCAGCCCGAACTGCGCACCATCCTGGCCCGCGACGACCTGCGCCAGCTGGCCCAGCGCATCACCGCGCGCTTCCACCTGACGCCGCTGGACGCCGCTGAAACCGAAGCCTACCTGCGCCATCGCTGGGCCGTGGCCGGCGGCCAGCGCTTTCCATTCACCAAGCTGGCGCTCAAGCGCCTGCAGCATCATTCGGGCGGCGTGCCGCGGCTGGTGAACATCATCTCCGAGCGCGCGCTGCTGGGCGGCTACGCCCACGACCAGGCCCAGATCGGCGAACGCTGGGTCGACCAGGCCGCGCGCGAGGCGCTGGCGCCGCGGGGGGGGGAACTGCCGCGGCCGACGCTGGCCCCCCGCCTGGGCGGGGGGGGGGGCGGGGGGGGGGGGGG